>NZ_JBNKWF010000015.1:0-85105 GCF_050299635.1 Altererythrobacter sp. | reverse complement strand
GAGGGCCTGCGCAAATACATGCTCGGTGTCTACAACTACATGGCATCAGCTGTTCTGCTGACGGGCATTGTTTCGCTTTTGACGGCGCGTTCAGGCCTGGTGTTTTCGATGTTTGGGCCAACAGGATCGCCCAATCTGTTTGGCTGGGCAATGATGGCAGGGCCTTTCATCCTAGTGATGTGGCTGCAGATTCGTATCTTTAAGATGTCTCTAATTGCCGCGCAGGCCGCATATTGGATATACGCAACAGCGGTAGGCATCTCCATCGCGACGATCTTTATTGCTTACACGCCGGTCTCAATCGCACAGACGTTCTTTGCAACGGCGGCCGCTTTTGCCGGGCTGAGTTTGTGGGGATATACAACCAAGAGGGACATGTCCGGTTTGGGCACCTTCATCGTCATGGGTATCTGGGGGCTGTTCGCAACAATGTTGCTGAATGTCTTTGTGTTCAAGTCGGTTCTTGCCGACACAGTGATGAGCGGCATTGGCGTTTTGCTGTTTGCTGCCTTCACTGCCTACAAGACGCAGGAAATCAAAAACATTTATTCGCATGTACGTGGCAATTCGGAAATGATGGCCAAGACCACCATCTATGGAGCGCTCCATCTGTATATGGCGTTCATCAACATGTTCCTCTTCCTGCTGCGCTTCATGGGCAACCGCAACTGAGCGAAAATTGCGAATAGTCGCAGGAATGACTCACTTCATCGATGCCCGGGGTGCCCGATGCACCTCGGGCATTTTCTTTACATCGCAGGCGCACTAACCCTGACACTTCAGCTTGCGGCAAGGCGGATGGGGATACCCTGTCGGCAAGCATGACCGGAAAGGGCGATTAAATGGGGTCGAATGCGGGTATGAAACTGAAGATTGTGACCGTGGCTGCCGGATTGGCGGCGCTCGGCGCATGTGCCACGCCGCCTCCACCGCCGCCGCCGCCACCACCTCCACCTCCGCCGCCGGTGGTTGTGATTCCGCCGCGTCCCGTGCCGCCTTCCGGTGCGACCGAGATGATGGCTATTCCGGCCGTCGGGCTTAACGGTGTGCGCCAGACCGTGAACGTCAATATCAGTTCGGCGCAGCAGTTATGGAACCTGCGCAGCGGGCTCAATGTGGCGGCACTCAACTGTCTGCAACCGCGCCACGCCATGCTGGTCGAAAACTACAAGGCGTTCCTGAAGACTCATGCGCGCGAACTCTCTGCGACTAATCGCGCTCTGCAAAAGGAATATCGTAGCGAGTACGGTTCCGGCTACCGCGACGTGCAGGACACCTACATGACGCAGGTGTACAACTATTTCGCACTTCCGCCCGCACTGCCCAAGTTCTGTGACGCCGCGCTTGAAGTCAGCAGCGATCTTATGGCGGTCCCGAAGGGACAGCTCGACACATTCGCCGCTGTCGCCCTGCCGCGACTGGAAGCGGTGTTCGAGGACTTCTTCCGTTCATACGAGCAATATCGCGTCAATCTGGCGGCCTGGGATTCGCGCTATGGCCCGCAGGCGGGGGGCGGCTCCAGCTTCTACGGGCCAGGGACGGCGACCACCGCTTCGCTGAATGCGCAATATCCCTCGCCAGTGCAGGGAACTTCGGGAACGCCAGCCATCTCGACCTACACTCCTGCCGCCAGTAGCGCGAGCGGGAATGCCTATGGCCCTGATGCGAACGAGGCCCCTTCGATAACTTCGCCGGTCAATCTCGGTACGCAGCCGCAAGTGCAATATGCACCGGGAACCGGCAGCGTGGTGGCTGAGAGCGAGGAGGCCGGTGCAATCGATCCTGGCGAAACTGCACCCGCCGCCGCGGAGGCAGAAACGACCGTGGTTGCAGACGCACAGGTGACCGATGAGCCGGTGGAGCAAACCGCCGATCAGCCGCGTTTCGTGTCGCAGCCGGTCGTTCAGGCCCCGACGCCCGAAGGCGGCTAAGCCGGGCAGGCGCAAAATCCTTTTGCAGCGCGGCCAGCCATTCGCTAATGGCCAGCGCTCGCTGGCGCATGGCATATTGCACTGGCACAGACCTGGACGGGGCCGTAGCTCAGTTGGGAGAGCGCGTCGTTCGCAATGACGAGGTCAGGGGTTCGATTCCCCTCGGCTCCACCAGTTTCAACCGGAGAAAACCGTCCGGGGGACGGTTTTCCGTTGAAACTCCCGAGCGCAAGCGAAGGGGTGCACGACCGGAGAAAACCGTCCGGGGGACGGTTTTCCGTTGAAACTCCCAAGCGCAAGCGCGGGAGGCGAATGGTGTAGCGTCCCCGGAGGCACAGTTCTCCATCAAGACTCCCAGGCACAAGCAAGGATATTGCACTCGCGGATGCGAATGCGTAACGGGGCAGCGCGAGCCGGTAACGGGAACGCGGTGCAATTCCGCGGCTGTCCCTGCAACTGTAAGCGGCAAGCGTTAGGGCCATGCGTCTCCGACAAGGAGGAGCAGCCACTGGACGAAGTCCGGGAAGGCGATCCGAACGCGTTGAGCCGTGAGCCAGGAGACCGACCGGAGCGTGTCGCTCTTGCCTGGTCCAGGGTTGACCCGGCGCGAATGCCTTTCGTCTGAGCGACGTAAACGCGGCCGGGGCCGCACCTTTCGGGGGTTGGAAGCGCGCGCCCGCGTCCAATCGCTGCAAGGGCCGCATGAGCGGCAGATCCCGGCCAGTCGCTCTGGCGCGAAGGGGGAAGCATTTGATGCGCCCAATTTATCTTGCTGCAAGCGCGCTCGCGCTTTGCCTGCCCTATACCGCCGTCGCCCAGGGCGAGGTGGACAAGCCGATCATTGTCAGTGCCAGCCGCTCTGACGAGCCCGTGGCGGTCGCGAATTATGCCGGCTCTGTAACCGTGCTCGACGCCGAAGTCCTGCAGCAGCGGCAAGTGCGCGACATCGCGGATGTTCTGCGCGATGTGCCCGGCGTGGCCGTAACCGCAACTCCGGGCCAAACCCAGTTGCGCATGCGCGGAAGTGAAGGCAATCATGTGCTTGTCCTGGCTGACGGGATCGAGGTTTCCGACGCCTTCGCGGGCGAGTTCGATTTCGGCACGCTGCAGGCGGATCTCGGCGCCAGTGTCGAGGTGCTGCGAGGAGCGCAAAGCGCGCTCTATGGGTCGGACGCGATTGGCGGTGTGGTCGCCTATCGTACCGCAAACGGCTGCGACCGGCCGGGCGTAGCGGCCTATGCCGAAGGCGGCAGCAAGGCGACCTTCAACGCGGCGGCACGCGCGGGGCTTTGCGGCGATGGCCATGCGCTGGCGCTGGGCGCGACGCTGGTCACGACAGATGGTTCGCCAAATGCGCGTGGCGGTTCGCGCGATATCGGGCGTGACGGGCTTACGCTTTCAGGCAAGGGATCGATCGATCTCGCATCCGGTGTCGAACTGCGTGCTGTGGCGCGTTATTCAAACACTGAAGGCGACTTCAACAATCAGGACTTCGATCCCACCAGCCCGACATTCGGTTATGTGATCGATTCCCCCGGTGTGCGCTACGAGAATGAAGCCCTCTATGCGCTGGCGGGCTTGCGCGTCGAATTGCTCGACGGGCGCTGGACACATGACCTCTCTGGCCAGATCGCCGACGTCAAACGTGACAGCTTTACGGGCGACGCGCGCGATTTCGGAAGCAAGGGGCAGCGACTGAAGGGTTCCTACGTCACGTCACTCAAGCTTGACGGCCCCGATTTCGCGCATAGCCTGACATTCGCTGCCGATATCGAACGCGAACGCTATCGCAACACCGACCCGTTCGGTTTCGCCTTCACCGGCGCACGCACTGCGCGCAACATCGGACTGGTGGCTGAGTATCGCGCTACCAGCGAGCGGCTGGATCTTGGCGCCGCTATCCGCCGGGATATCAACAACCGGTTTGCCGACACGACCACCTTCCGGCTTGAAGGCGCGGTCAATGTGAGCGGTTCCACTCGCCTGCGGGCAGCGGGCGGTTCAGGCATCAAGAATCCGGGCTTCTATGAGCTTTACGGCTTTTTCGACGGCCGCTTCATCGGCAATGCGGATCTGAAGCCTGAGAAGTCGACGGGCTGGGAAGTGGGTGCGGACCAAACCTTCGGCGGCGATGCGGTTCGCCTTTCCGCGACATGGTTCCAGAACCGGCTGAGGGACGAGATATACACGGATTTTCCGGCGCCCGATTTCATCGCAACTCCAGCCAATCGCGCAACAAAATCCAAGCGCAAGGGACTGGAAGTCTCGGCACATGCGCAACTTGGCCCGCAAGTTACGCTGGACGCGGGCTACACCTGGCTCGACGCGACGGAAAACGGGGTGGAGGAAGTCCGCCGCCCCGGCAATATCGCTTCCGCCGCGCTGGCCTGGAGCGCGCCCGATGACGCGGCGAGCGCTACGCTGATCGTTCGGCACAATGGCGCGACCGACGACGTCGCCTTTACCGATCCCAGCTTTATCCCTGTAACGGAGCGGCTTGACGATTACACACTCGTCAATCTCGCGGCGGATGTGCGGTTAACCAATGGTATTCGTCTATATGGCCGGGTCGAAAACCTGCTGGATGAGGATTACGAGCAGGTCTTCAGCTTCGTCAGCCCGGGGCGTTCGGTTGTCGCCGGGCTGCGGATCGAGCTGTGAGGCCAGACAGCATGGCGGATCGCAATCCGGTCGAGCGTCTTCATCCCGTCAATCGGTGGGCCTGGCCTGCCACGCTCGCCGTGACGACGCTTTCAGGCACCGTGTTGATGGCCTGCCTGATGCCTTTCGTGGCGGTGGCAACTCTGGCCGCGGCAAGCATGCGCAATCGTGAGGCGCTCTATGCCGTGGTGCTGTGTTGGCTGGGCAATCAGGCGCTCGGCTTCGGCGTGCTGGGATATCCTCGCGACGCGATGACGGTCGCTGCGGGGATTTCGCTACTGGTCGCAAGTCTGGCGGTGCTTGCCGTTGCCAGGCATGTTGTGCGCGGTCTGGAGCCTGGGCGGCTGGCCATTGCAGCTATCGCGGGTTTCGCAACCTTCGAAGTGCTGCTCGCGGCCTATGCTGCCCTGCGCGGCGACATGTCGATGTTCACGGCCGATATCGTCGCGCTTGTCGGGCTAAGCGAGCTTGTGTGGTTCGGCCTGTTGACCGGCCTGCTCGCAATCCTGACGAGGGCTACGCCAAGATGGTTTGCACCTGATCTCGCCGGATTGAACTGATGGCCTTGCCGCGGGTCGTCTCGCTGCTTCCCAGCGCGACCGAAATTGCGGTGGAACTCGGGGTTGGGGAACGGCTCGTCGGCCGATCGCATGAATGCGATTTCCCGCCCTGGGTTGCACGCCTGCCTGTCTGCACCTCGACCAAACTAGAGAAGGGTCTGGATTCGCGGGCAATCGAAGACCGGGTGCGCGCGATCGTGACTGCCGGCCTCTCGGTCTATGATGTCGATGCGGATTTGCTGCGCAGCCTTGAACCGGACGTGATCCTGACTCAGTCCCAATGTGCGATCTGTGCCGTTACCCCGGCCGATCTCGAGGATGCGCTCAACGCGTGGGTCGGGACCAGGCCCGTTCTGGTCTCCACCGCGCCTGACGATTTGAGCGACGTCTTTCGCGATTTCGCGACAGTGGGCGCTGCCATTGGGGAAGAGCAGGCGGCTGAGGCGCTAATCAGGAGATCGATGGAAGGCCTGGCAGAACTTGCTGCACCGGTGCCGCAAGATCCGCCTGTACGGATGCTCGCCATCGAATGGATCGATCCGCTGATGGTTGCCGGCAATTGGGTGCCTGAACTGATCGCCGCCGCCGGGGTTGAATCCCTGCTTGCCAATCCGGGCGTGCATTCTCACGCCATCGATATCGAAGCGGCATATTCATCCGATCCCGACATCATCGTCATGATGCCGTGCGGCTATCGCATTGAGCAGACGCTGGCAGAAGCGCGGCCGTTGCTGCAACGCGAGCCCTGGCGGTCGATGCGTGCCGTGCGCGAGGGACGCGCCTTTGCAGTTGATGGCCATCATCTGTTCAATCGCCCGGGCCCGCGCCTCTTGCAATCGGCGCGCCTGCTTGCGGCGCTGCTCCGACAGCCGGAGAACATGCCCGAATGGGCGAGTGGTCTCTACGAGCGAATATAGCGGCAGAGCCCATACCGCTCGCCAAAGCCGCAAGAAATGCCCCAACCTTGATCGCTTCCGGCCAACCTGCCGGAAGCGTGAAACAAGGTCTCAATCTTGGGTGAGAGCCTGATTCACGTACGATATTGGAGTCTGAGCGCTTCTATATCGTACGATCAGGCTCTATGGGGCACCCATGCATTTCCTCGATCAAGCCAAGATCTATCTGAAATCAGGTGCGGGTGGACCCGGCGCGGTGAGTTTTCGCCGTGAGAAATATGTCGAATATGGCGGTCCCGACGGCGGCGATGGCGGCCGGGGCGGCGATATCGTGTTCGAAGCCGTGCCCGGTCTCAACACGCTGATCGACTTCCGATATTCGCAGCATTTCAAGGCCAAGCGCGGCGGGCATGGCATGGGCAAGGATCGCACCGGAGCGTCTGCTCCCGATCTGGTCATAAAGGTGCCGGTCGGAACGCAAGTGATATCCGACGAGGATGGCGAGACTGTGCTGGCGGACTTCACCGAAGTGGGCCAGCGCGAAGTCTTTCTCGAAGGCGGGCTCGGCGGGCGCGGCAATGCCAGCTACAAGACTGCGACCAACCGCGCCCCGCGCCAGCATCAGCCGGGTATGCCGGGTGAGGAAATGTGGGTGTGGCTGCGGCTTAAGCTGCTCGCCGATGTCGGGCTGGTGGGCTTGCCCAATGCCGGCAAATCGACCTTCATCAACGCAGTCTCCAACGCCAAGGCCAAGGTCGGCCATTACGCCTTCACCACGCTGGTCCCCAAGCTGGGCGTAGTGCGGCACAAGGGGCGCGAGTTCGTTCTGGCCGACATTCCCGGCCTGATCGAAGGCGCGGCGGATGGTGCCGGGATCGGTGACCGTTTCCTGGGACATATCGAGCGCTGCCGCGTGCTGATCCACCTGGTCGACATAGCGGGCACGGGCGAGCAGGACCCGGCAGAGGCGATGCGGGTGATCGAGGAAGAACTGGCGGCATATGGCGCCGACCTCGAAGACAAGCCGCGCCTGGTCGCGCTCAACAAGCTTGATCTGGCCGACAGTGAACTGGCTGAAGGTTTCGCCGAAGAGCTCAAGGCAGCGGGCGCAGACGAGGTCTTCGCGATCTCGGGCGCAACCGGAGAGGGGATCGAGCAATTGCTCGACGCCGTGCTCGGTTATCTGCCTGAGCAGACTTCCACCGAGACCAAGGGCTCTGAAGTGGAAGAAACCGAAGACGACGAGGGCGGGGAATGGTCGCCGATCTAAGCCAAATCGTTCAAAGCCGCCGACTGGTCGTCAAGGTTGGGTCTTCGCTCCTGGTCGAAGGCAGGAAGCCGCGCGATGCGTGGCTCGAATCGCTGGTGCAGGATCTCACGAAGCTGCGCGAGAGCGGCGTCGAGATCATCGTGGTGAGTTCCGGCGCGATCGCGCTGGGCGCGGCGAGGCTGGGGCTGGACAAGGGCGGGCGCGGCAGCTTGGCCGATGCGCAGGCGGCGGCTTCGGTCGGCCAGATCGGGCTGGCGGGCCTGTGGTCGGAGAAGCTGGGCGCGCAAGGGCTCACCGCCGCACAGATGCTGCTGACGCTGGAGGACCTTGAAGACCGGCGGCGCTATCTCAACGCCTCCGCCACGCTTGCACGGCTGCTGGAGGCAGGGGCGGTGCCGGTGGTGAACGAGAATGACAGTGTCGCCACAGACGAGATTCGCTTTGGCGACAATGACCGGCTGGCCGCGCGCGTGGCGCAGGCTGCCGGGGCGGACGCCGTTCTGTTGCTGTCCGATGTCGACGGGCTCTATGATCGCGATCCGCGCGAGGAAGGCGCGAAGCTGATCGAGCGGGTCGACGGCGTCACGCGCGAGGTGATGGCGATGGCGAGCGATGGTTCGTCTTCCGGCATGGGCTCGGGCGGGATGGTCTCCAAGCTGCAGGCCGCGCAAATGGCCGGGCGTGCGGGGATCGTGCTGGCGATCATCAGCGGTACGCGCGAATGGCCGATCGACAATGCGCTGGCAACGGGACGCGGTACTTTGTTCCTGCCTCATCGTAGCGATGGCGCGCGCAAGGCCTGGCTGGGCGGCCGCGTTGCGCCCAAGGGCACGCTGCGCGTCGACAAGGGCTGTGCCGAAGCGCTGAAGGGCGGGGCGAGCCTGCTTGCCGCCGGCGTCGTCGGCATTTCCGGCAATTTCCAGCGCGGTGACCTGGTCAGCATTGTGGCGATGAACGGCGAGGTGCTGGCGCAGGGGCTTGCCGAATATGATGTCGGCGATGTCCAGGCGATTGCGGGCAAACGCGAAGTGGACCAGGCCGAACGGCTGGGCTATGCGCCGCGCTCCGCCGTCGTCCACCGCGACCATCTGGTGCTTCTGTGAGCGGCGAGGTGCCCATCGCGATCACGGGGGGCACCGGATTTGCCGGGCGGGCACTGCTGGAACTGACGGCCGAAGCGAACCAGCCGGTCCAGGCACTGGCTCGCAAGAACAGGGATCTCCCCCAAACTCGTGTCGACTGGATCATGGGCGATCTTGAGGACACCAAGGCGCTCGATCACATGGCAGCGGGTACGCGCGCCATTATTCATGTGGCAGGGCTGACCAATACGCCAGATCCAGACGAGTTCGACCGGGTAAACGTGGACGGAACGGCCAATGTCATTGCCGCGGCCAAACATGCCGGCGTTAAGCGCTTCGTCTTCGTATCCTCCCTCTCGGCGCGAGAGCCGCATCTCTCGCGCTATGGCGCGTCAAAGGCGGCGGCAGAGGAACTGGTCAAGGCGAGCGGTCTCGACTGGACCATCGTGCGCCCGCCCGCAGTTTATGGGCCGCGCGATGTGGACATGTTCGAACTGTTCCGCAGTGCCAAGTGGGGTTTTGTCCCGCTGCCGCCACGCGGGGCAAGCTCGATCATCCATGTGCAGGACCTGGGAAAATTGTTGCTCGCGCTCGCCGGGGCCTCAAGTAGCGAAGCGATAGGACCGGCGAGCAAGAAGATCTTCGAGCCGGACGACGGGCGCGAAGGTGGCTGGAGCCACAAGGAACTGGCGGCGGCGATCGGAAGGGCCGTGGGGCGCGGGACTGTGTTCGCACCGCATCTGCCCAAGACTGTGCTGGAAGGCGCCGCGCGGATCGACCGGATGCTGCGCGGTTCGCGGGCCAAACTTACCGCCGACCGTGTCGGTTACATGTGCCATCCCAATTGGGTCGTGCGATCGGACAAGGCGGTGCCGGAAGCGATGTGGGCTCCCGCAATTCCAGGTGAGGTAGGCCTGGTCCAGACCGCCGAATGGTATCGCAAGGAAGGCTGGCTTTAGGCCGCGTGAGCAACTTCCCCAGGGCCTAGTCTTTTGGTCTGATTGTCTTGCGAGTCATTCGCACTTAAGGCCGTTCGATAATCGAAGGGGAGGATTGATGCCAGTCAGATTGGGCCTGGTCGGCGCCGTGCTTGCCTGTTTGTCGGCCACACCTGTGCTTGCCGCGCCGGGCCTTGGCAACGAGGTCTATGGCCCCACGGTGGAGAAGGGTGAGACCGAGATCGAGACGCGCTGGGATAGGCTGGTCGGCGGGGTGGATGACGGCGAAGACGTGCTCCAGCTCGAAGTGAAACATGGTGTGACCGATCGGCTCATGCTGGCGCTCAATGCCGAGTTCGAGAAGGAACCGGGCGAGAGCCGCGAGTTTGAAGCGCTCGGGATCGAAGCGGTCTATGAACTGGGCAATCTCGGCGGAGTCGATTTCGGCCTCTATGGCGAATACGAGATCGTGTTCGAAGGCGCGGACAAGATCGAGACCAAGCTGCTCGCCGGGCAGAGGCGTGGGCCGTGGGAATGGCGCCTCAATCTGATCGCAGAGAAAGAGTTGGAAGGCGGCGAGCCGGTCGAGTTCGAATATGCCGCGTCGGCCGATGTCGAGGCGCTTGGTGAAATCCGCATCGGTGCTCAGGCCTTTGGCGAATTGGGCACGACGCGCGACTTCCTGCCGCACGCGGGGCATTTCCTGGGTCCTGTCGCCAGGGCGGAGATCGAAGGGCTGGGACCGGAGATCGAACTTGAGTTGGGCTACCTCTTTGCGCTGGGCGCCGCAAAGGACGATACCGACGGGCAACTTCGTCTGGGGCTCGAAATCGAGTTCTGACCTGCAGCAGGCAATCTTCGCGCTGGGGAAATTGCCGATGTGGGCCTAGTTTCCCCCCAGGGTCGCGAGTCGCACTGACGGCATTCGCCGCATTGCGAGTCACGAAGAGAGGAAAATCATGAAAAGAATCATGCTTGTAGCGGCGATGGCCGGCATTGCCGCATGTTCTCAGGCGGACAATGCACCCGCACCAGATGCCACCGAGGAGGCGGCGGAAGCGGCCCCGGCAAATATTGCCGCCGATGGCAAACCGTCCGAGGGAACCTACAAAGTCACCCTGGCCGACGGTTCGGTTCAGATGGAAGAGCTGAAGGCAGACGGCACTTACGTTGCTACGGTAGACGGGAAGGTCGTCGAGAGCGGGACATGGGAGCAGAAAGCGCCCGAAACCTATTGCTACACCACGGACGAGGAAGGCGCAGAACAGGTCTGCAATGCGGAATCTGTCGGTGCCGATGGAGTCTGGACTTCGACCAACCCCGATGGCGAGACAGCCACCGTCGAACGGGTCGAAGCCGTAGCAGAATAGGACAACAGCGGGGCGCCTGTCGCGGCGCCCCCGCTCATCACAGGAATGGTTCGTAACCGGGAGGCAGTTCGCCTTCGTCGGTGAGCGGCGTGTGGATGCCGCATTCGGTCTTGTCCCAGCCCTTCCAGCGTCCTGAACGCGGGTCTTCTCCCGGCGCGACCTTGTGCGTGCAGGGGCTGCAGCCGATCGAAGGATAGCCTTCATCCACGAGCGGGTGGCGCGGCAGGTCATGCTCTTCGAAATAGGCGTCGATCCGCTCCGCATCCCAGTCGATCAGCGGATTGATCTTGAGCCGGCCCTGTCCGTCCGAAGTGTCGATCTCGAAACGGGGCAGGTTGGCGCGGGTCGATGACTGGAATGCCTTGCGCCCGGTAAAGCTGGCATCGAAATCGACCAGTGCCTTTGCGAGCGGTTTGACCTTGCGCAGTTCGCAGCATCCATCCGGATCGTAGGACCATCTCAGCCCTGTCTCGTCCTTGGCCGCGAGATCCGCCGGATCGGGCGTGATATCTCTCACATTCTTCAGACCAAGCCTTGCAGCCAGATCGGCGCGATATTGCAGCGTTTCCGGGAAATGCTTGCCGGTTTCGAGAAACAGGACCGGGACCGAAGCATCGGCCTGAGCGATCAGATGAAGCAGCACGGCGCTTTCCGCGCCGAAGCTGGAGACTACGGCGATATCGCCCGCCAGCCCGTCCCTGATGACCGCTTCCAGCATCTCTTCGGTCGAATGGCCGCGAAACATGCGGTTGAGGCGGATCGCGTCCTGCTCCGTAAAGCGCGGGCCGGTGTCGATCCGGTCGATGCGGCGAACGTCGTTCATGGTCTTATCCATGCTGCCCGGCATGCCTAAGCGCCCAGATCGGGCGGCGCGTATCGGCGGCACTCTGATAGACCTGCGGCCAGCGCTCGAATGCAGCCATCGCGTCCTCTTCATCAAGTGGCTTGTCGGGCGCAAAGGCATCGAAGCCGCAGCGGCGCATATGGCTGAGCTGGTCGATCAGAACATCGCCAACCGCACGCAATTCGCCGGTATAACCCGCTTCGCGCAGGATCCGCGCTGCGGAATAACCGCGCCCGTCGCCAAAGGTCGGGAAGTTCACTTCGACCAGCATCAGGCGCTCGAGATGCGGCAGCAGGGCGCGCGCATCGTCGCCCGGTTCGATCCGAACGGCATTGGCGTTCGACTGATCGAGGAAGCTGTCGACCGTCACCGTGCCATGATCGGCCGGCTCGTCGTCGCGGAAGCGGAACTGCACCGCATCGGGGCTGGTGCCGTTGATATCAGCCATGCGCGCGTCCTTTCCCGAAGGGAGGCTTTGCCCAGTCGTCACCCATAAAGCGCCTCCTTGAAGCTATCCATGCCGATGCGGCGATAGGTATCGAGGAAGCGTTCTCCCTCTTCGCGCTCGGAGAGGTAGACCTCGGTCACCTTCTCGACCGCGTCGACAATGCCGCCTTCGTCAAAGCCGGGGCCGGTAATCTTGGCGAGCGAAGTGTCCTGCGCCTCGCTTCCGCCGAGCAGAAGCTGGTAATTTTCAACGCCCTTCTTGTCGACGCCGAGGATGCCGATGTGTCCGGCATGGTGGTGTCCGCAGGCATTGATACAGCCGGAGATCTTGAGCTTGAGCTCACCCAGCTCGGCGGTTCGACCCTTGGCGGCAAAGCGTTCGGCAATCTTCTGCGCGACCGGGATCGAGCGCGCATTTGCAAGGCTGCAATAATCGAGCCCGGGGCAAGCGATGATATCCTCGATCGTGTCGAGATTGGGCGCGCCCAGGCCAGCCGCTTCCAGCCGCGTCCACAATGTATGCAGATCGGCTATCTTCACATGCGGCAGCACGATATTCTGCGTGTGCATGACGCGCAGCTCGTCGAAACTGTATTCCTTGGCGAGGTCCGCCATCAGGTGGATCTGCTCTGCCGAAGCGTCACCGGGAATTCCGCCGACAGGCTTCAGGCTGATGACAGCCGAGACATAGCCAGCCTGCTTGTGCGGGTGGGTGTTGCGATCAGCCCACAGTGCGAAGTCCGGGTCCGACCGGTCAATCTCCGTCGCCAGGCCGCTTTCGAATGCGGGATCGGCGAAGAAGGTCTTGATCCGCTCCAGCTCGGCGAAGGGCGGCTCGACCGCTCCGCCTTCGCGTTCGGGATCGAGCAATTGCGCGAACTCCGCTTCGACCTGGCGCGCATATTCTTCCGCACCCAGCTCGTGGACCAGGATCTTGATCCGCGCCTTGTACTTGTTGTCGCGCCGGCCATAGCGATTGTACACGCGCAGGCAGGCCTCAGAATAGGTCACCAGCTGATCGAGCGGCACGAATTCGCGGATGCAGGGCGCTATCATCGGGGTACGGCCCATGCCGCCGCCGACGTAGAACGCTGCGCCGAGCTCGCCCGCATCGTTCTTCACGATCTGGATGCCGATATCGTGCAGCTTCATCGCGGCGCGGTCGGTATCGCTGGCGATGACCGCAATCTTGAACTTGCGCGGCAGATAGCAGAATTCCGGGTGGAAGCTCGACCATTGCCGCAGGATTTCCGCATAGGGGCGCGGATCGACCAATTCGTCCGCAGCGGCTCCCGCGAAATGGTCCGAACTGATGTTGCGGATGCAATTGCCACTGGTCTGGATCGCGTGCATTTCAACCCTGGCCAAATCGGCAAGGATATCGGGCGCATCCTCCAGCCTGATCCAGTTGTACTGGATGTTCTGGCGGGTGGTGAAATGGCCATAGCCGCGGTCATACTTGTCCGCGATATCCGCCAGCACGTGCATCTGGCGAGAATTGAGCGTGCCATAGGGCACCGCTACGCGCAGCATATAGGCGTGGAGCTGCAGATAGAGCCCGTTCATCAGCCGCAGCGGCTTGAACTGGTCTTCGGAAAGCTTGCCTTCGAGGCGGCGGTGGGTCTGGTCGCGGAATTCTTCCACCCGCGCATCGACCATCGCCTGGTCATATGAATCGTACAAATACATCAGATCACCCAATTGCCGATTTCGGGGTCGGCAGGTTTGAGGGTCAGGTCGGTGCGCACGGTCGGGCCGAGCGCGCGGATGCGGTCCTTGATATGCGCAGGGCGCACGCCGCCGTTGTCGTCTCTGGTCGCTTCGATGACATAGGGCGCATTGACGCGGCGCGACGATTCTTCGCGGCTGGCGATTTCGTCAGCCCGGTCGCCAACATCGACTGCCTGATCGACATAGAGCGACCAGCCGGTACCGTCCCACCACACGACCGCTCCGGTCTTGAGGTCATTGCCGGTAAGGATCTTCATTGCATGGCCTCCAGGGCAATTTTAGTCAGAGCGAGGTCACCATCCGCGGGGGAACGGGCGGTGACCTCGCCGATCACGATGAGCGCGGGACTAATCACGCTCTCTCGCGAAACAAGTTCGGGAAGGCCGGCGAGAAGACCCCTGAGCACCCGCATTTGCGGGCGGGCGGCATTCTCGATCACGGCCATCGGCGTTTCGGGCGCGAGCCCGTCTTCCATCAGTTTCTCGGCGATCAGGGGGGCGGTCTTCACTCCCATGTATATCACCAGCGTGCGGCCCTTGCCGGCAAGCCCCGACCAGTCCTGCTCCGTCAGCCCCTTGCACTGTCCGGCAACGAAGCTGACGATCGAGGAAGCATCGCGGTGAGTCAGCGCGATCTGCGCCGCCGCAGCAGCGCCATTGGCCGCGCTGATGCCGGGCACGATCTCTACCGGGACCCCGGCCGCTTGCGCTGCTTCGGCTTCTTCGCCGCCGCGCCCGAAAACGAGCGGGTCGCCGCCCTTCAGCCGCACGACATCGCGGCCCGCGAGCGCTTCACGCACCAGCAAGTCATTGATCCGGTCTTGGGGCAGGGTGTGCCGCGCGCGGCTCTTGGCGACCGAAACCAGCTCCGCATCGGGCCGTGCAAGCGCCAGAATGGCCGGATCGACCAGCCCGTCATGCACGATCAGCCCGGCGCCTTCGATCAGCCGCGCCGCGCGCAGCGTCAAAAGCTCCGGATCGCCCGGACCGGCACCGACAAGGTATATGGTTCCGACTTTCGCCATGGGGCGCATATCGGCAGGTATGGCTCAAGCTGCCAGTGAGAATGGATTTTCAATCGCGTAGCAAAGCTATGTTCAAGGCGCACTGCCTGCACAACTATCAGGTTTTGCTGCGTTTTTCTTCCCGATCTGCCAGCGCTGCGATCAATCGTTCGAATTGATCGTTGCCGCGCAGATTGATGTCGCGTTGCGGGAAGGGGATCTCGACATTGTTCTCCTTGAACAGCTTCCACACGCGGTTGAAGACTTCGGAGCGGACATTGCCCAGCCCATCCTCGGGATCGTCGATCCAGAAGCGGATCTCGAAATCGACCGAACTTTCGCCAAAGCCAACCATCATCACTTGCGGCTGCGGATTGTGCAGGATACGCGGCGTGTCCTTTGCGGCCTGGAGCAGCAGTTTCTGGACCAGATCCATGTCCGAACAATAGGACACCCCCACCGGCACTTTCACCCGGACATCGCGCGAACTGTAGGACCAGTTGACCACCTGATTGATCATCAGGTTCTCGTTCGGGATCAGATATTCGGTGCGGTCGCGCGTAATGACCGAAATCGCCCGGATGCCGATCTTGCGGATCTGGCCGAAGCTTTCGTTTCCAGCCTGATCGGTGACCGAGATGACGTCACCGGGCTTGATCGATTTGTCCATCAGCAGGATGATTCCCGCGATCAGATTACCGAAGGTCTTCTGCAGGCCAAAACCGATGGCGAGGCCGAATGCGCCGGAGAATACGGCGAAGGCCGTGAGATCGATCCCAAGAAGGTCGATGCTCACGAAGAAGGCAGCAGCCCAGATCAGGATCGAAATGATCTTCTGCGCCAGCACGCGCTGTGTGCCGTCAAGCCGCGTGGCCCGGCCAAGCAGGCGCCCGGCAAAACCGCTGATCATCCATGCGCCGACCATGACCACTGCGACTACGCCCAGCGAAATCAGCACGTCCCAGGCCGATATATGCGTGTCGCCCATGTTGATAGCCCAGGAATCGAGCGTATCGGCCATGGCACCCATGGTGCTGCTCTTGGAAGCAACGGCTTCCTTGAGGCCTTGAGCTGCCTCGACGCTGGGCGATTCCGGCGCAGGCTGGCCCAGGCTCCAGGCCTGGCCGGGTGGCAGCGGAACTGGAGAAGCCGCGGCAGTCGCGGTCGCGTCGGGTGATGGCGGCGTGGCGGTTGTCATGCTGCTCCCATGGCGGCGAAGGCGTGTTCAAGATCGGCAATCAGATCGGCCGGATCTTCTAGCCCGATCGACAATCGCACACCAAGCCCGGATCCTGTGTCGATTCCCGGCGGCCAGGCGCGCAATTGATGGATCGGTGCCGGATCGAAGGGTGTAATCAGGCTCTCGAACCCGCCCCAGCTATATCCGATGCCGAACAGATCGAGAGCATCGATGAAGCGCGCCCGCGCGGAATTGTCCGCGTCGGCAAGGACGAAGCTGAACAAGCCGCAGCCGCCCGTGAAATCGCGCTGCCACATCGCATGTCCCGGCGCGCCGGGTAGCATTGGGCAGAGCACCGCAGAGACTTCGCTGCGGGCGGAAAGCCATTCGGCGATTGCGAGAGCCGAAGCCGTCTCGCGCTCCAACCGCAGCGCCATCGATCTGAGCCCGCGCAGGGCCAGCGACGCGTCATCTGGCGAAACGACCTGGCCCAGGAATTGCGACTGGCGGCGGATACGCCCGAAGGCGGGATTGGTCGCCGTTGCCGACCCCATCATCAGGTCCGAATGGCCGCCGACATGCTTGGTGAGCGACATGACGGTAACGTCGCAGCCATGTGCGAGGCCCGCAAAGCCGAGCGGGCTGGCCCAGGTATTGTCGAGCACGCTTACCGCGCCCTTTTCGCGGGCAATCCGTGCCAGCGCGGGCACATCGCAGACTTCCATCGTCAGGCTGCCGGGGCATTCCATCATCACGACCCGCGTTGTGTCGCCAAACAGCGAAGGAAACCCGTCGAGATCGAGCGGATCGAAGGGGCGGATATCCACGCCTTGCCGCTTGAGCATTCCCATCGCCAGATTGCGCGTCGGCTCATAGGCGTTGTCGGTTACCAGCAGCTCGTCGCCCGGTCGCAGCAGCGCCTGCAATGTGCAGGCAATCGCCGCGACACCGCTGGGGAAGAGCTGCGTTCCTTGCGCGCCCGGTTCCATTTCGGTCAAAGCATCGGCCAGTGCCCATTGCGTCGGCCCGCCACGCCTGCCGTAATAGAAATGCCCGTCTTCATTAGGGCGCCCTTCGGCGTGATCGGTGGAATTGTCATAAAGATGTGTGCTCGCCCGCCAGACCGGTGGGTTGACGACTCCGCCAGGTTTGCCGGGCATGCTGGTCCATTCGCGCTTGCGGCCCGCTTCGACCATGCGCGTGGCGGGTTTATGTTCCTTTTCGCCGCCGCTCATCCAGTGGCTCCAGTCGCCTTGGGCATCGCTGGATCGCTGCCCCAATCGCTCCAGCTACCGTCATAAAGCGCGCAATCCTCGTGCCCGATCAGATGCAGCGCGAACAGTAGCACGCAAGCGGTCACACCGCCGCCGCAAGTGGTGACGACAGGATGATCGAGGTCAATCCCCGCGCTTTCGATCGCCGCGCGCAATTCGTCGCAATGCCTGTATGTGCCGTCGGGATTGAACAGGTTGAAGAATGGCAGGTTCTTCGCTCCGGGAATGTGTCCCGACGGGAGGTTATGGACCGTATCCTCGACCGTGCCGGTGAAGCGGCCTTCATCGCGCGCGTCGAACACCTGTTCGCTGCAGCTGTCGATATTGGCCAGCATGTCCGCCTTGAAGCGGATGCGTTCCGGGCCGGGCAAGGTGAACAGGGGGGCAGCGGTTGCCTGCGCTTCGCCACTTTCGATCGCGCGCCCTTCGGCTTTCCATTTGCCAAACCCGCCGTCGAGTACAGCGACCTTCTTCATCCCGTGCGCACGGCACAGGAACCATGCGCGCGCAGCCGTCTTCACCTGCGAATCGTCGTAGAAGACGATCCGGCTTTCGGGTGTCACTCCCAATGAAGCCAAGCGTTCGGCAAGCTGTTCGGGGCGGGGAAGCGCGGCAGGAACAGGCGATGTCTCGTCAACCAGGCTCGCAAGATCGAGGAAACGCGATCCGGGAATATGCCCGGCCAGGAATTCGGCGCGAGCATCGCGCGCGGCAGAGGGCAAATGGTTGGAGGCATCGATTACGACCAGATCGGGTGCATCGAGCTCTCCGGCGAGCCATTGGGTTGTAACCAGACTATCCATCATTTGCGGAGGTAGCCGTGCCTTGCGCGCCAGTCGAGAGGCAAGCGCGCCGTATCAGTTGGCAGGCTGCGTGATCCGCCTTGCGGTCACACCCTGATAGCTGCCCGGCGGCCCGTTGAGCGGCAGTGGGTGCAACCGGCTTCCACTAGCACCATTGCCGATGCCTACGGCGTAGGTGCGCGTATCCGTTTCGATGGCTGCCCCTTCGATCCTGAGGCGCAGCAGCGGAACGAACATCGGAAGCTGACCCTGGCGCAGCACTTCGATTTCGCCGGTCGAAAACTGCACCGAGCCGGAAATGCTACGCGATTGATGCGGCCCGATCCGTTCCACGCTGGCGGCTTGCGGCAGCGATGTGGCTTTATCTGCAAGTTGCTCGCCCGCGCCGCTTGCCTTGCGTGCACTGACAAGGTCGGCCGAAATCGTCAGGTCGCGCAAGGCGCTGCCCGAGCGATTGGCCACGGTCAGCCGGTATTTCACCGTCACCATCATCACGCTGCGCATCACGCTTTCGATCTCGAGCGTGGCATCGAAACGGAGCTTATCGCCCGCGACCGGACCCGAATCCGTCTGGCCGACGACTGGCGGCTCGATCGTGGGTGGTTCGGCCAGCGCTGCACGGCGTTTGAGCAGAGCCCAAATTCCGCCGCCTAGCAGCAGCAGGGCCAGCGCACCCACTGCCCAATACCACGCGGGAAAAGACTCGCCGGATTGCGAAGCCTGCGCGTCTTCTGCCAGTTCACCAGGCATAGTGGGCAAGGCATTGGGGACCGGCGCAGCGTCCGGCTGCGGCTCCTGCGCAATGGTTGGCGTGCTCTCATCGGGTGCAGGGGCAGTCACCGCTGGCGTCGGCGCGCGCTCCTCAGGTCGCGCAGCGATCGTCGAGGAAGGCACAGGCTGGCGGGACGCGGGTGTGGCGCTGGTCCGCGCGCCGGACGGAGGCAGGATGGTCGGTTCGGCCGCAATGGTGGGCGATGCGCTGGGCGTTGCAGACGGGCTGGGAGTTGGCGTTGGTGTGGGAGTCGGCGTCTCCGTCGGGATCACCCGCGGGCCGACCGGCACGATTCCCGTATCGTCCACGGGCCCTTGCACGCTGGGGCTGGGGGAAGACGAGGGATCCGGAAGCTTGAAATCGCTGGGCGAATTCTGGGCCGCCGTCGGCACGGCAGCGAGCGCAAGGGCAACGAAGGGGAGGGGCGAAAATCGGGGCATCTTGTAGGGCAATTGGCAAAAGCGGAAAGCGCGCTGAATAGGCCGTTAATCGCGCACGTCCAGCCAATCGCTTGCATCGCGCGTCACTTCGCGGCAACAGCGCGGCATGAGCGACACACCTGAGACGTTGCACCTCGGCCAGACGAGCGCCTTGCCCGCATCACCGGATGAGGCGAAGCTCGACTATGTGCCCAACCCGCGCAAGGGCGCGACATATCTGGTGCGTTTCGCCGCGCCGGAGTTCACCTCGCTTTGTCCTGTGACCGGCCAGCCCGATTTTGCGCATCTGGTGATCGATTATGCGCCGGGTGAAACCATCGTGGAATCGAAGAGTCTCAAGCTGTTCCTGGGCAGTTTCCGCAATCATGCTGGCTTCCACGAGGACGTGACGGTGGGGATCGGTCAGCGGCTTGCGGAAGAAATGCAGCCGCGCTGGCTCCGCATCGGCGGATATTGGTATCCGCGTGGCGGCATACCGATCGACGTCTTCTGGCAGACCGGCGGGCCGCCCGAAGGACTGTGGGTGCCCGATCAGGGCGTGGCGAGCTATCGCGGGCGCGGCTGAAACAATATTGCCTGAAATCCCTGCGTCCGCAGCATAATGACGTTTCCTGACCACATGATGGACTGACTGTGCGAATTGAACGCTGGCTGGTGACATCTCGCGCCGGGCCTCTAAGGATGCGCGCCCATGGCTACGGGAACCCTGATTTCGCTCTCGCTCTATTTCGTCCTGATGCTCGGCATCGGGCTTTACGCGTGGCGCAAATCCACCGCTGACAGCGAAGGTTACCTGCTCGGCGGGAGGCAGCTCTCACCCGCTGTGGCGGCTCTTTCGGCCGGCGCATCGGATATGTCGGGCTGGCTGCTCATGGGCCTGCCCGGCGCGCTCTACGTGTCCGGGCTGGTCGAAGCCTGGATCGGCATTGGACTGTTCGTTGGCGCGCTGGTCAACTGGATCGTGGTCGCGCCGCGTCTGCGCGAACAGACCGTTAGCTATGGCAATGCGCTGACCATTCCCGAATTCCTTGCCAACCGCTTTCCCGGCCAGGCCGTTACCTTGCGGTTGGCCAGCGCAGTCATCATCGTCACCTTTTTCGCGGTCTATACCGCGGCGGGGCTGGTGGGCGGCGGCAAGCTGTTCGACACGGCCTTTCCAGCGCTGCTTTCGGGCATGGACATTGGATTGAGCGACTACATGATGGGCGTGTGGCTCACTGCTGGCGTCGTGCTCGCCTATACAATGGTGGGCGGCTTCCTGGCTGTGAGCCTGACCGATTTCGTGCAGGGCTGCATCATGGTCGTGGCGCTGGTCATCATGCCGCTGGTGGTCATGTTCGGCGTTGGCGGGCAGGGCGGCCAGTCACTGGCTCAGGTGCAGCCGGGTTTCCTCAGCCTCACTCAGGGCCTCACATTTGTCGGTTTCCTGTCCGCGGTGACATGGGGGCTGGGCTATTTCGGCCAGCCGCATATCATCGTGCGCTTCATGGCGGTGAAGAGTGTCGAGGCGGTTCCGACCGCGCGCAACATCGGCATGACCTGGATGGGCGTGGCGCTGCTCGGCGCGATCGGTGTCGGCACCGCGGGGCGCGCCTATGTCGAGCGTAGCGGGCTGGTGGTCGATGACCCGGAGACGATCTTTATCGTGCTGGCCGACCTGTTGTTCCACCCGCTGGTGACGGGATTCCTGCTTGCCGCGCTGCTGGCTGCGATCATGAGCACGATCTCATCGCAATTGCTGGTCGCATCGAGCTCGCTGACGGAGGATTTCTATCGCCTGTTTTTCCGCAAGCAGGCAAGCGAGCGCGAGATGGTCAATGTCGGGCGACTGTGCGTTCTGCTGGTAGCGCTGGCGGCGATCGCCATTGCGTCTGATCCTGACAGCCAGGTGCTGGGGCTGGTGTCGAATGCCTGGGCCGGATTTGGCGCCGCATTCGGCCCGCTTATCGTCCTTTCGCTGACCTGGGACCGGATGACGGGGAAAGGCGCAGTGGCGGGCCTGGTGACGGGCGCGCTGGTGGTCTTGGCCTGGATTTCGGCCGGATTGAACACCTCTTTCATGGGCGGTCCGGGGGTCTATGAGATCATCCCCGGCTTCATCGCCGCATGGATCGCGATTGTGCTTGTGAGCCGGTTGGGGGAGCCTCGCACCCCCGCAGTCTGATCGGCTGCATTTATCTTCGCTGAAAGTCACAAACCAGTCACATGACGAAGGCAAGTCAGCCCCTCAAAAGGGGCCATCGATGTCTGTTGCATATATATTCCTGACCGATCCTGTCGCAGAAACGCTCGAGCCATTTGTGCATGACGATACCGAATTCGTCTTCGAACGGCTCGACGCGACCGGGCCGCGAAAGCTGCTTGAGGGGCCGGTCTGGGCTTTCGTCGATTGGGTGATGGACGATCTCGCCGGGCTCGAAATGTGCCGCCGCCTGCGCGCCGATCCGCGTATCAACCATGCGCATATCACGCTGGTGCTGGAGGAAGACGACCTCGAGGATCGCAGGCGTGCGCTGCGTGCGGGCGCTGACGATTACATGATCGGCCCGGTGGACCGGACCACGGTGCTTGACCGCGTGCTGGCGCTACAGGCCGGCCAGTCTGACCGCCATATCGGCGACCGCTTCCAAAAGGGCAATCTGCTGATCGATATGGCCGCGCTGCGCGCCTATTGGTCGAGCAGGCCGCTCGACCTTCGACCCAACGAGTTCCGCCTGCTGCGCTTCTTCGCGGAGAACGCCAACCAGGTCCTCTCGCGCGATGCGCTGATCGCTGGGCTCGGCAAGGACGAAGCCCCGATCGACGAGCGCACAGTCGACGTCTGGGTTGGCCGCTTGCGCCGCTCGATCAAGGCTGCTGGTGGGGGCAATCCGCTACGCACGGTGCGCTCCATGGGATACGTCTTTGACTTGACCTGACGCGCGGGAGGCTGGCGCAGGCTGCCCGAACGGACGAAGGAACCCTCCATCCCAAGAGAAAAGGGCCGCCTCCTTATCGGAAGCGGCCCTCAGTCGGGGGGAGGGAAGTGAACCCTAGAACTTGGCAGACAGGCTCAGTGAGAAGGATCGGCCAACCTTGTAGGTGTTGACGTCAATCCGGTTGGTCGAATTCTCCTGATATTCGAGATGATCGCGCCCGAAGATGTTGCGCGCCTCGAGCTTGAGCTCCCATTCGCCGCCGGCAAGCTTGATGCCCTGGCGCGCGACCATGTCCACCGTCAGGCCGGGATTCTCGACGATGTCGGGGCGCTGGAAGCCGCGGCTGACCGAGCGATCGCTGGCATAGTTGAGCAGAACGGTAAGCTGCTGGAGCTTGTCCATGTCCTCCATGCTGAACTGCACGTTCGCAACATGGCTCGACTGGCCGGTCAGCCGGTCGCCATCGGTAAAGTAGAGGTTGGCCGGAACCTCGCCCGTAGGCGGGATCAACGTCAGGTCGCCATCGTTCACCTTAATCTCCGACTTGGAATAGGTGTAGTTGGCGATCGCGAGCAGTTGTTTGGTCTCGAAGAAACCGCCCATCCCGGCGAGGTCCACGCCGTATTGCGCTTCCAGCTCGGCACCATAGAGGCGCGCTTCCGGGGCGTTGGCGAAGGATGTGATCAGGCTTGTCGATTCATTCGTGATGAAGGATTCGATCGGCTTGTCGATCTTCTTGAAGAAGCCCGCCACGCTGATGCGATTGCGGTTGGACAGGTAATATTCCGCCCGCATTTCAGCATTGTAGAGCACGCTGTTCTGCAGGAACGGGTTGCCGCGATAGGCGCGGTTGCTTTCCGGATCGTAATAGAGCTGCTCCACCAGTTCGCGGAACTGCGGCCGGGCGATCGTCTTCGATCCCGAAGCGCGCAATTGCAGGTCGTCGGTCGCTTCCCATGTCACGGTAAGGCTGGGGAGCCAGTAGCTGCTGTTGATATTGGTTGCGGTCGATCCGGGGATGGGCGTGTTGAAGATCGTCTGGTCGAGCGCGACCGTCTGTTCGGAATCTTCGTAACGCAAGCCCAGGTCGAGCGTCAGCCGGTCGAACGGGTTGTAACGGATCATGCCGTATCCGGCGTGGATCGTCATGGCCGCATCGAAGGCGGGGAAGGGGCTGGTTTCATCCAGCCGGATGTTGAAACCGGCCAGCGTCGCGCCGTTGATGATCTCGCCCGGAAGCCTCAGGCCGAGCGCGGGAATGAGCGATTCATCGAGGACATCGCCCTCTGCACGCGGCGAGAACTCGCGCCGAACCGAATAGCGGCTGGTGTCGTTATAGGCATAGCCCACGGTGGCAGTAAGGTTCGCCAGCGCCTCATAGGAGAGGTCCACGCCGCCATACCATTGCTTCTCCGTCAGATCGTCGAAAGAAACCCGCGTCAGGCCGGTGTCCGATTGGCGGTTGAGATAGGCGACATATTCCTCGCCATAGGGCCCGGTATGCGTACGCGTGTAGGAGAATGTCGCATTATAGGGCGCTTCGCGATCCGTCTGCGCATAGCCGCCGCGCAGATCGACCGAGACTGCTCCGAACTTCATCTCGCCCACGAACTGCGAATCGAACAGCTGCCGTTCGAACCAGCCCGTATTCTGGTCTGCAAAGTCGAACCCGTTCGAGCCGAGCTGATATTTTGTGCCCAGGCCCAGGCGCGCCGTCTTGAGCGTGTCGCGAATGAACAGATTGGTCCAGCGGAAGGTATGCTCGTCAAGGTCAAGGCCAATTCCGAGCAGCCCGTTCACCAGCACCGAATTGTCGGTAATGAAGGTGTTGAAGTCTTCCGTGAGCGTCGCAAGTGACGGGTCGGCCGCTTGCGAATGGACGACCCGGTTGCGCCAGCTGTTCTTGATGCCCGCAGTCGCCAGAATGCCCAGATAGGCGCCGTCGCCTACCTCGAAAGATGTGCCTGCAGTGATGCTGCCCGAGAAATTGACCGGCAGGTCGTTGGTCTTCTGCAAGGTTACCAGATTGTAGGGGAAGATCTGCCCGGCGATGCCTTCCTGCACTGAAACCGGCGTATCCTCGATCCGTTCCCCGCTGGCGAAGAAGGCCGCGAGGTTCGATGGAACGTCGCGGTTGCCGTTGTCGAAACCGAGCCAATCGAGGTCCGATCCATAATAGGTCAGACCGTTGCCGAAGGTGGTTTCGCTATCGCCGCTTATTCCGGCTTTGATCTTGATGAAGCTTTCTTCTGGGACGGCATTGGTGGTGAGGTTGATGACGCCGCCGCCGAACTCGCCCGGGAAATTGGCGGAATAGCTCTTCTGGACGAGCGACGAGGCGACCACATCGGTCGGGAAGATGTCGAGCGGGACCACGCGGCTGAGCGGTTCGGGGCTGGGCAGCGGCAGACCGTTGAGCAGCGCCAGTGAATAGCGATCGCCCAACCCGCGAACATAGACGCGCCCTGCGCCGACCACGGAAAGGCCGGTTACGCGGGTCAGTGCGCCGGCAATGTCGCCTTCGCCCGTCCGCGCAATGGCCTCGGAATCGAGCACCGAAACAACCTGAGTCGAAGCGCGCGTGACATCCTGCCGGCGGCGGCCGGTGACGACGATGTTGCCGCCTGGAATGGAGATCGCTGGTGCGTCAGGCTCCTGATCATCAGCACTTTGTTCGTCCGGCTGATCATCTGGACTGGGAGCGGCTTGCTGGGCATGGGCGAGCTGCGGGAAGGTGAGCGCGGAAGAGAGCAGCAGTAAAGCCGCAAGCTGCTTGCCGGTCGACATGGATCGAGACCCCCTCATTTTAAGGTCCTGAAAAATTTTGAGGCTTTTGCCTCATCGGAAAATCGATGGGGGAGACGCCGGCAGATGCGGCGCCTCCCCCGTCAGAAAGGCGCGATCAGTAGACCGGCAGCGAGGTGCATTCGGAGTTCGCCCCCGAAATGGACAGCGTCGTCGAGGTGCAGGTCCAGCCATCGACCCAGGCAGTGTTGCCCGTTCCCGCCGCGCCGATATTCGCAGGCACCTCGAAGAATGCGTCGAGTGCGGTGGGATCGAACACGGCCACGCCATCTTCATTGCTGCCGTTCTCGTAGGTCATCGAAAGCGTCAGCGTGGCGTCGGCGGTGTTGTTGGTGCCCGCGTCCCACTTGGCCTGGACTTCAGCGTCGCTTACCCCGTCGCTTCCCTTGACCGGCTGCGTCGCGCTGCAGGATGCGAAGATCGAGTTGAACGTCGGATCTGCGGCCAGCGTGCCCGCTGCGTCGATCCGGATGCAGGGATTGGCGGACTGGATTACACCATTGGCGAGACGCAGACGGGCGCTGCCGCGTGCGCGGACTGCCTGGCTGCTGGACGAGCTCTGGTTGATGAAGGTGAAGTTCGACAGGTGGAAATTGCTGCGTGGCAGGGCCTCGACGGCATATTCCGAAGATGGCGAGTCAAGCTCGATCAGATTGTCGCCGCCGCCGGTCCGCTGAACCACGATGGCATACTGGATGAAGGCCTGGACGCCGCTGTCGAAGTCGAAGGAATCGTCGTCGGCGCCGCTGACCACCACGTGATCCATGTTCACTTCGCCGCCCCAGAACTCCATGCCGTCGTCTGAGCTGTTGTGCGACTGCCAGTGGTTGATGACGGTGCCCGATCCGATTCCGCCGCCGCTGAGCGACTGCAGTTCGTTGCCTGGTGCCAGGCTGAAGCCCGAATAGCGGATCTGGAAATAGCTCAGCTCGCCCGACTTGTCGTTGATGTCGGTGCCGCCGAACGGCGTGGTCACCGCGGTGCCTTCCAGGTTTTTCTGGCAGTTTGCCTGGGAGAAGGCATTGCCGTTCTGGTCGAGACCGCCGCCGACATTGTAATTGCCCGAACTACAGTCGGAGACCGGAGCGCGGCCCAGCAGCACAACGCCGCCCCATTGTCCGATCGAGGAATCGTTCGACAGGCCGAGGACATTGTCGCGGCTGGTGAAGATGATCGGCTTGTCTGCCGTGCCGTTGGCGAAAAGCTGATTGCCGCGGTTGGCGACGAGGAAGGAACGGCCCGTTGCGCCATAGACGATCACGCCAGGTTCAATGGTCAGCTGCACGTCGTAGCCAGTGCTCGTCGCGCCTGCATCGGTGCCAATATCGACCCGGCCATTCAGGGCATAGAGGAGCCCGTCGACATAGGGCAGCGTGGTGTCGGCATCGATCACGGCGGGCAATTCGCAGATACGATATTCGCCGGTCGGGCCGGTGATCGTGCCGCCATCGGTCAGCCCGCCGGTCGCATTGATGGTCGGGCAGCCAGCCGCCGGGGTTACCGTGGGTGTGCTGGTAGGGGTGGGCGTAGGCGTAGGCGTCGGAGCCGGATTGTTGATGATGATGTCACCGCCGGTACCAGGCGAAACGATTTCGTCTCCGCCACAACCGGCGAGTGCTGCCAGGCTGGCGCCCAGGACGAGTGTACGATGGAAGTTCTTCACAGCGAGCGGTCCCCTCAAAAAACCGAGAATCAAAAAGAATCGCGAAAGCGCGAATTGAGTGCGCGAGGGGAGCGCTAGGTTTGGTCCATGACGCTTTCGTTGCAGGATTACGATCTTGCGTCGGAATTCCGATAAATGATGAAGAATGACTCCCAGATGACATTTATGACAACCGGAATATCCGTCATGTGAACCTGAAGAGAATAGAGAAGGTATGTAAAAACAATAGGATATAGTCCGAACATTACCGTTCGATGACATTATTTCATTTTTGTTGCGCTTCGCCTGGATGGATCGCAAAATGCTCACATAACCGGGAGAGTAGCCATGTTGATGTCACTGTCGGCAGTCTTGATTGTCTTCGCGCAGCCAGCGGCGATTGCGCCTGAATGCGCATCCGAGAGCGCCGATGTCGGGTATGAAGCGCTTGCGCAGGGTCAGAACGAGCGCGCGCAGAGGGAAATCGAAGCCAATCCCGATCTCGACAAGAACGATCCTTCTCGCCTGATCAATCTCGGCATTGCCTATGCGCGCCAGGGTGACGAGGCGAAAGCGCGCGAAATGTTCGAGGCGGCATTGCAGAGCAGCGATCGCGCCTGGCTGGAAACCGCCAATGGCGAGTGGGTCGATTCGCGGCACCTCGCCCGCAAGGCAACCCGCATGCTCGAGCGGGGCGAGTTCAGCTCCACCAATGTGGCGATGCGCTGAGGGCTGTGGGTGTCAGGCGATTAGTGAAGGATATGCCTCGAGCTTCCTGCGCAAGCCCATCAGGCGCTTGCGACTGAACTCGGCATGAGCGGGATGGCGGTTCCGCAGTTCCGCGTCATGCGACCAGTTCAGTAACTGAACCCAGGCGCTTTTTTCGAGGCTGTCGAGCCCCTTCGGGTCGGGAATGACAGCAAACAGGCCGGGATCGATCTGATCCGGCGAATCCAGGACCCGGCCAATTGTTTCGCTTAGAACAGCGCGCGAATCGTGCCTCATGCCGGCGAGAATGCTGTCCGGATGCGATTCCGGCAACCGTGAATTGCGGCTGACATATTCATGAAATATTTGGTGTGCGGATTGCCCGGATGTTGGCTTTCGCAGCCTCTTGCCACTCTTGCGGTTGGGAGTTTCCTGGCTCCGGAATGTCCCCCGGAATTGGGCTTCCTCCCGCGCTGTCGCTCGGGAGTTTCAACGGAAAATCATTTCCCAAATGATTTTCTCTGGTTGAAACTGGTGCCGGCTGCAGGAGTCGAACCCGCGACCTGATGATTACAAATCAACTGCTCTACCAACTGAGCTAAGCCGGCACGTTTTCTATCTGTCCTATCGCTTCGCTGCTTGAGGACAAAAATTCTTGCTGCCCCATCGCATCTCTGCCTGAGGCGAGCGCGCCTTTCACTCAAACCGCGCCGAATGTCCAGCCCGTTTAGGGCCGGACATCACGACTTCGGGTTCTAGAACCCGGTGTCGGGCGCATCTCCTCCCAGCATTGCCGCGCGCACCATCGGAACCGGCGGTCCGCCATAGGACAGGAAGGTATCGTGGAACTCCTTCCATGCCTTGCGTCCGCCACGCGTCGCGCTCCAGTCGTCGCGCAGCTTGGTGATCATCAGCTTGTTCATGGTGTAGTTGAGATAGGCCGGATCGTAGGTGCCGCGTGCGGCCTGCTGCTCGGCATTGCCTTCATCCTGATAGCACTCATTGATGAAGAGCCGTTTGGATTCCGCCTGCGTCAATGTGCCGCTGTGCAGCCCGATCGCAGAGATGAAGCGGCAATCGCGCAGCAGCGCGTTGGAGAGCTGGCCGACATGGACTTCGGGGTCGCCATCGCCATAGCCTGCATCCCACATCAGCTGTTCGGAGTAATGCGCCCAGCCTTCGGCAAAGCCATAGCCGACGAACAGCCGCCCGATCAGCGAAGGCGAGCGGTTCGAATGGAGGAACTGCAGGAAGTGACCCGGCATGATTTCATGGATCGATGTGAACAGCAGGTCGTCCTTGCCCGGAATATAGGCCTGCTGCATTTCCTCGGGCCAGGCCGGGTCGGGCGGCGAAATGTAGTAGATCGAGGGAATGCCCTTTTCGAGCGGGCCGGGCGGATCGATATAGGCACTGTTCTGCCGGTTGTAGGGCGGGCTTTCGCGCACCAGTGCCTTCTCGGTGCCGGGGATCGTGACGAGATCCTGCTCCTTCACGAAAGCAGTCAGTTCGGGAATCTGCGCCGTTGCCGCCGCCACCGGGCCGCCGACCGGCTTGTCTGCATTGAGCTTGGCGAAGCACTCCTCGATGCTCGCGCCGGGTGCGAACTCTCCACAGGCCTGCTTGGCTGCCGCCTGGTTCTTTGCAAGATCTGCGCGGGCAATCTCTTCCAGCTTGTCGAGCGGAGTATCGACTGCCTCGGTCGCCTTGAGCATGCGGCTGAAGCGATCCGCGCCCAGAGCGAAATCCTGCGTTGCAGTTGCTTCCTGGTCCTTGAGCCAGTCGGTCAGCTCTTGCATCGCAGCGGAAGCCTTGTCGGCGGAGGCTGCGAACTGTTCCTGCAAAGCCGCATCGTCGACATCGGCGAAGGCAGCCTTGGCATCGCCGCCGTAGAAATCGGCAAATCCACCGAAGGCTGATACACCGTATTTGACGAAGCTTTCCGGCATCGGGGTCTTGAGATTGGCGCGGATATTCTCTGCCGCCTCGGGAATGCCGTCAAAAAAGGCGATCATTGCCTTCATCCGCGTAGGCTTATCGGCATATTCGCGGCTGATATAGACGTTGGGATCGAGTGCGCTGGTGTACCAGGCCGGGTTTCTATGCGGATCGTCGGCGTCCTCCAACCAGAACAGGCTCCCTTCTGCCACCTGGATCAGATAGTCGCGTTCGAAAGCGTCGGCCTGGTCGAGATCGTTGTAGGCCTTTGCGTCCTCGATCAGTTTGTGGAGGAGGGCTGCGCGCGCCTTCAGCCCGTCTTCGCTCCAGTCAGGCAACTTGCCGTCATAATCATGCGCGCCCTGATAGACCGCAAAGAAAGGGTCCGTCTCGAACCACTGGTCGACGCTTTGCTGTGCGAAATCGGCCCAGCTCGTTTCGGGTGAGGAGGCGGTACATGCGGCCAGCGCCAAGGGGGCGGCGCAGGCAAGGAAGATGCGCTTCATGTGGTCAAGCTCCTGGAATAATTGCAGTCGGTCAGTCCCCTGGCATGTCGGTCTAAACCTATGCCGCGCCAAAGGTCCACCCCTCGGTGCGGGCAATTTCGGGCGTGAGGCCGACCGGGCGCCACAGCGCGGGGTCATGCGCGACGTGCCGCAGCCATGCGGCAGTTACCAACGCATCTGAGGAATGGTCGTCGATCGGTCCGCTTCCGCGAACGGACGGCGTATCCAGATGCTCGAGCGCGGCGTTGAGTTCTTCATAGCTTCTCAGCTTGGTCTTGCCCTTGCGTGCACCGCCGCCGCGCGCCGCGATCGATGTGTACATTTCAACGATGACCGAACCTTGCCGGGGCAGGGGATCGACCGGCCACACGGGCACGTGGCCCTTCAACCGGTGCAGCATCCGCATTCCCGTGAGGCTCGACTTGCCGACCTGCGCCGCGCCGACCAGGTTGAAATTGCTGACAGGCCGCACACCCTGTTCGCGCTGGGCCTGTTCCGCACGGCGGAAGCGCCCTTCGCGCGTGGCAGCATCGGGCAGATGGAAGCGCTCGCCGACATGTTCCTTCGAATGACGGAAATAGCGCGAGAGCACGGGGTGGCGCACGAAGCTCGTCGCTTCGAGATGTGGATCGTCCGCGCAGACATGGTCGATCAGCGCCCACAGCGCGCGGGCATCGGCGGGGCTATGCTCCCAGTCCGGAAAGAAAGCACCGGCATCGGCAAAGGGCAGCGAGATGCCCAGATCCATCCCCACCAGCGTATCTTGCGGCAAGGCGTCGCGCAGGATGCTGAGCACTTCCTCGCGGCTGAAGCCACTGCCGGGATCGACCAGTACCGGCGGACCGCCGCGTGCATCGGCAAGTGCGAGCGCGATCCCCTTGTGCCTTTCGCCGCGCGCGCCGGACCAGTCGATTGCGAGGAAGTGGCGAAAGCGCCCGGGCGTCATTCCCCGCGCTTCTCGCGCCGCAGCCGGTCCCAATATTCCAGCCGCTTGGCTATCTCTCGTTCGAAGCCGCGCTCGACCGGAGTGTAATAGGCCTGCGGCTGCATTTCTGCGGGCCAGTAATTGTCGCCGGAAAAGCCGCCTTCGGAATCGTGGTCATAGGCATAGCCCGCGCCGTAACCGATGTCCTTCATCAGCTTGGTCGGGGCGTTGAGGATATTCTGCGGCGGCATCAGGCTGCCGGTTTCGCGGGCACTCTTCCAGGCGGCTTTCTGCGCGGTGTAGGCTGCATTCGATTTGGGGGCAGTGGCGAGGTAGAGACAGGCTTGCGCAATCGCCACTTCACCTTCAGGGCTGCCGAGGAATTCATAGGCCTGCTTGGCAGCGAGGCATTGCGTGAGCGCCTGCGGATCGGCGAGGCCAATATCCTCGCTGGCGAAGCGTACCAAACGGCGCAGCACATAGAGTGGCTCCTCGCCCGCCACCAGCATCCGGGCGAGGTAATAGAGCGCGGCCTGGGGGTCCGATCCGCGCAGGCTTTTATGCAGTGCGCTGATGAGGTTGTAGTGCCCCTCGCGGTCCTTGTCGTAAACGGCGACGCGGCGCTGTAGAAACGCTCCAAGCGCTTGCGGATCGAGCGGCATATCGATCTTCGCATTATAGAGCGTTTCGGCCTGGTTGAGCAGGAAGCGGCCATCGCCGTCCGCGCTGGCAATGAGCGCGGCGCGTGCTTCTTCGGTGAGGGGCAAGGGGCCTTCCAACTCCTCTGCCCGGTCGAGCAGCTTGCCTAGCGCTTCTGCATCGAGCCGGTTGAGGATCAGCACCTGAGCCCGGCTGAGCAGCGCGGCATTGAGTTCGAAACTGGGGTTTTCGGTCGTCGCACCGACCAGTGTCACCGTGCCGCGCTCGACGAAAGGAAGGAAGCCATCCTGCTGCGCGCGGTTGAAGCGGTGGATCTCATCCACGAACAGCAGCGTGCGTTGCCCCGCTTCGGCAAATCGGTCCGCCTCGGCAAAGGCTTTCTTGAGATCCGCCACGCCAGAAAACACCGCGCTGACCGCGACGAAACGCATCCCCACGCTGTCTGCCAGCAAACGCGCAATGCTGGTCTTGCCCGTGCCGGGCGGCCCCCACAGCACCATGCTGGAGAGGCGACCGGCAGAAACCATTCGTCCGATCGCACCTTCGGGCCCGGTCAGATGTTCCTGACCGATCACTTCGCCAAGCGAGCACGGCCGCAGCCGGTCGGCCAGCGGAGCATCTTCGCGCGGGGCATCCGCACTTGTCGCTGGGGGTGGGTCGTCTGCGAAGAGGTCAGCCATGAGAGGATCGCCATAATGCGATTCCACCCGATTTGCACAGAGCCCTTGCCAAAATGCCTTAAAGATATATCGTAGAGCTATCTAAGAATATCGAATTGGGAATGGAGCTTTGCCATGCACAGGAACAGATGCCGCAAGATGGGGCGCAAGGATGCGTTTCCATTCATCGCCATGATGGCCGGTTCGAAAGGCGGCTGGGGCGGTTGGGGTTCGGGTGCGTTCTCCGGCGGATGGGACGAGGGGGATTGGGGCGGTCGCGGTGGTGGCCGCGGCAGACGCCGGCGCATGTTTGGGCAGGGGGAGCTAAGGCTCGCTCTGCTGGCGCTGATCCACGAGCAACCGCGCCACGGTTACGAGCTCATCAAGGCGATCGAAGAACTGACCGGCGGCGAATATGCACCCAGCCCCGGCGCGGTCTATCCCACGCTGCAATTGCTGCAGGACGAGGGGCTGATCGCGGAGTCCGAAGTCGAAGGACCGCGCAAGCCGTTCGAAGCGACCGTCGACGGAATCGCCGAAGTGGATGCGCGCAAGGACGAGATCGACGCTCTGATGGAGCGGCTGGCCGAACATGGCGAGCGGCAGGAGCGCACTCGCTCGCCAGACCTGTTCCGCGCGATGGGCAATCTCGCCCATGTGCTCAAGAACCGGGCAAGGCTGGGCAAGCTCGAGAAGGATGCGATCGACGAGATCGTGGATCTGATCGACGAAGTCGCCAAGCGTATCGAACGGCTTTGAACACGTTAACGGATTTGCCCGTCTGTCGCCTGCGGGTGTAGTCTCCCACCATCGCGCCTGGCTATGGCGGGGCGCTATTGGGGAGAGACGCTATGAACGAAGGTGCAAGAACGCCTTGGCATCTGTGGGTCGTGGGCTTGCTGTCGCTGGTGTGGAACGGCTTTGGCGCGGCCGACTACACCATGAGCCAGTTGGGAAATCGCAACTGGTTCGCCGGGATGGGATTTTCCGAGGAGCAGACGACTGCGGTGCTGCAATTCCTCGCCGATTCGCCGATGTGGACGCATGCCGCATGGGCATTCGGCGTATGGGGCGCCGTGGCAGGATCGGTCCTGCTGCTGTTACGCAACCGGCTGGCGGTTTGGGCTTTCACTGTTTCGCTCGCGGGCGCGGTGCTGGGCCTGATCAACCAGAAGACGGCGGATTACCCGCCCGAACTTGCCGAGATGCAGGGTAGCCCGGTCATGTATGGCATCGTTGCCATTGCCATCCTGCTGCTTTGGTACGCGATAAGGATGAAATCGTCCGGGGTGATCCGCTAGACCGCAATCAGGAGTGCTTGGCGGCCTCTGCCTCCAGGCGCTCACTTTCCTGTAGCGCTCGCCTGTCTTCGACCAGCCGGACATAGGTGTCCGCCACTACGCTGTTGATCGCATCCCAGCTGAACTGGCAGGCCTTTTCCGCGCCTGCCTTGCCATGCCGCGCACGCAGATCGTGGTTGGTGCAATAGGGCTTGAGTGCTTCGGCAAATGCCGCAGCATCTCCTGGTGGCACGAGCCGTCCGGTTTCCCAATCGTCGACCAGGCTCGATGCGCCCGTCGCCCCTGCTGCCACCACCGGCAATCCGCACGCCATGGCTTCCAATGTGACATTGCCAAATGTCTCGGTGATCGAGGGGTTGAAGAAAACATCCCCGCTGGCGAGCGCCATGCCCAGGTCCGGCCCGGTCTGAAAGCCCGCGAAGATGCCGCCCGGCAGGCTCTGCTGGAACCATTGCCGCGCGGGCCCGTCACCGATCACCAGCACTTTGTGTGGGACCTGCAGCTTGCGAAGCTGGATGATGCTGTCGGCAAAGACGTCCAGCCCCTTTTCCATCACCAGTCGTCCCAGGAAGACGATCGCGATATCATCGTCTTCCAGGCCTTGCGCGCGCCGCCATTCCATATCGCGCCGCGAAGGGTTGAAGACCTCGCGATCGACCCCGCGCGACCAGATCGCGATATCGTCATGCATGTCCTGTTCGATCAGCGTATCGACCATGCTTTGCGATGGGGCGACCAGTGCGTCGCAGCGGTTGTAGAAGCGGCGCAGGATCCATTCGATCGCCGGTTCCATAAAGCTCATGCCGTAATAGCGCGGATAGGTCTCGAACCGCGTGTGGACCGATGCGAGCACGGGAATGTCGTGATCCTGCGCCCAGCGCAATGCGCGATGCCCGGTCGGATCAGGCGATGAGAGATGGATGATGTTCGGCTTGAACGCCTCGAGATCCTTCAGCGCCTTTCCGTCCAGCCCCAACGGTAGCCGGTATTCGCCGCGGCTCTTGATCGGCATGCGAATATTGGGAACGCCGATCATGTCACCGGTCGGCTCGAAATCGGGATCGGGCACCATCGGGGCATAGACGCGCAGCGCCGCGCCCTGCCGAAGCAGGTAGTCTGCGAGCCGGTTCAGGGCCTGGTTCGCCCCATCGCGGGTGTAGTTGTAGTTCCCGCTGAACAGGGCAATACGAAGATCGCTGGTCTGCATGATCCGCAGCGCAATAAAGAAGCCGGTCAAGCTTGGCGAGGGGGGATTGCAATTCTGCTGGGCAAGCTCTGGCGAGAGTCCACCAGCAAGCGCTGCCTGCCATAACGGAAAACGGCGCACCTATCGTGCGCCGTTCCCCTGAGACGGCAAGCGATGCTTGCCTCCCCCCTCCAACTGTAACTCGGGCAGAGCCAGGCTCAGCCTGCGCTCAACCCCTTGATGCCAGCCATCGCCATATCATAGACGCGCCGCGCGACCAGCGAGGCAGCGATACCTGCGGCTGCAACGGCGAGGTTGTTGAATATTGCGGTGAGGTATTCACCAACGGCAGGCACGCTGCCAAGTGTGGCACCAACGACGGGCAATACCAGCACGGCGAGGAAAATTCTGACTGCCGTATCCTGCGATGCCGTTATCCCGCCGATAACGCCAAGGACCAATAGCACCAGTGCCGTGTCGAGTCCCGGGATTGGCACGAAGCCTGCGACCACTGCAAGAATGATGGCAAGCGTACCTGCGATACCTGTTATTTTCTCCATTTTTACCCCCTCTCCAGAGTCCCCAAAGGGAACGTCAGAGCCTAGTCGGGAATGCTGCAAGGGCAAGGTTTCATGCTGCGCGGTAAACGCATGAAAAATATCATATCTGCCAAGTTTTCCTCCGTTATGTTTTGGGCGGCCTGCGAATTGCGTGCGCGAGACTCGATTCGACTCCGACCGAAAGGACAATGAAATGCGTGCTTGACTTGCTGCGCTGCAAAACTAATGCGGCCAGCGGGCCACGCGGTCCCAACGCCGCGCGTGCTCTCTGTAAGGAGAGTCTTAAATGACTGATACAAATGTTCCGGCGCGCAAGCCTGCGCGTCCGTTTTTTTCTTCCGGTCCCTGCGCGAAGCCGCCGGGCTGGTCCCCTGAAAAACTCGCCACCGAATCGCTTGGCCGCTCGCACCGGTCCAAGATCGGCAAGGCGCGCCTGGGTTACTGCATCGACCTGATCCGCGAAGTGCTGCAGGTGCCCGACACGCACCGCATCGGCATCGTTCCCGGTTCGGATACCGGCGCGGTCGAAATGGCGATGTGGACCATGCTGGGTGCGCGCCCGGTCACCACGCTGGCCTGGGAAAGCTTCGGCGCGGGCTGGGTGACGGACGCTGTCAAGCAGCTCAAGATCGATCCTACTGTGATCGAAGCCGGCTATGGCGAACTGCCCGATCTGGCACAGGTCGATTGGTCGAATGATGTCATCTTCACCTGGAACGGCACCACTTCGGGTGTGTGCGTCCCCAATGGCGACTGGATTGCTGCCGACCGCGAGGGGCTGTGCATCGCAGATGCCACCAGCGCCGTGTTCGCGCAGGATATCGCCTGGGACAAGGTCGATGTGCTGACCTTCAGCTGGCAGAAGGTGCTGGGCGGGGAGGGCGCGCATGGCGTGCTGATCCTGGGCCCGCGTGCAGTCGAACGGCTGGAAAGCTACACCCCTGCGTGGCCGCTGCCCAAGGTCTTCCGCCTGACCAAGGGTGGCAAGCTGATCGAAGGCATCTTTACCGGCGCAACCATCAACACCCCCTCTATGCTGGCGGTGGAAGATGCGATCCTTGCGCTCGAATGGGCCAAGTCGGTCGGCGGGCTGGAAGGCATGAAGGCGCGAGCCAATGCCAATGCGGCCGCGCTCGATGCGATTGTGCAGCAGCGCGACTGGCTCGGCCATCTTGCCGCCGATCCCGCTTCGCGTTCGAACACCAGCGTCTGCCTGACGGTCGAAGGCGCCGATGCGGATTTCATCAAGAAGTTCGCCGGCCTGCTCGAAGCCGAAGGCGCGGCCTATGACATCGCGGGCTATCGCGATGCGCCGGCTGGCTTGCGCATCTGGTGTGGTGCGACCGTAGACACGGCCGATATCGAAGCGCTTGGCCCCTGGCTCGATTGGGCCTGGGCGAGCCTCCAATCTTGAGCGTCACCCCGGGCACGGACCCGGGGTCCCGCTTCCTTTTTCAACCCCGCAAACAGTGAGCGGGATCCCGGATCAAGTCCGGGATGACGAATTCAAGGAATTCATCATGACCAAACCCAAGGTTCTCATTTCCGACAAGATGGACCCCAATGCCGCAAAGATCTTCGAGGAACGCGGCTGCGACGTCGATGTCATCACCGGCGAGACGCCCGAACAACTCATAGCGCGTATCGGCGAGTATGACGGCCTTGCGATCCGCAGCTCGACCAAGGTGACCAAGGAAGTGCTCGACGCAGCGACCAATCTCAAGGTCATCGGTCGCGCCGGTATCGGCGTCGACAATGTCGATATTCCCTATGCCAGCGCCAAGGGCGTCGTCGTGATGAACACGCCGTTCGGCAATTCGATCACCACTGCCGAGCACGCGATCGCCATGATCATGGCCCTCGCGCGCCAGATCCCTGCCGCCAACGCACGCACGCAAGAGGGCGAATGGCCCAAGAGCGACTTCATGGGCGTCGAAGTCACCGGCAAGACGCTGGGCCTGATCGGCGCGGGCAATATCGGTTCGATCGTCGCCAGCCGTGCGCTGGGCCTGAAGATGAAGGTCGTCGCTTTCGATCCCTTCCTGACGGAGGATCGCGCCATCGAACTGGGCGTCGAGAAAGCCGATCTCGATACGCTGCTGTCGCGCGCCGATTTCGTGACGCTGCACACGCCGTTGACCGACCAGACCCGCAACATCCTCAGCCGCGAGCGGCTCGAGAATGCAAAACCGGGCCTGCGTATCGTCAATTGCGCGCGTGGCGGGCTGATCGACGAGGTTGCGCTCAAGGACCTGCTCGAGAGTGGCCATATCGCGGGCGCTGCGCTCGACGTTTTCGAAAAGGAACCGGCCAAGGAGCATCCGCTGTTCGGCACGCCCAACTTCATCTGTACGCCGCATCTGGGCGCTTCGACCACCGAAGCGCAGGTCAATGTCGCGCTGCAGGTGGCGGAGCAGCTTTCCGACTACCTCGTCAATGGCGGCGTCACCAATGCGCTCAACATGCCTTCGCTCTCTGCCGAAGAAGCGCCCAAGCTCAAGCCCTATATGGGGCTGGCGGAAAAGCTGGGTTCTCTGGTTGGACAGCTCGCTCACGGCAATCTGACCGAAATCAGCATCGAGCGTTCCGGCGCTGCTGCCGAACTCAACGGCAAGCCGATCGAAGCTGCCGTGATGGCCGGTTTCATGAAGCAGTATTCGGACAGCGTGAACATGGTCAACGCGCCCTATCTCGCGAAAGAGCGCGGGCTTGACGTGCGTTCGGTGCGGCATGATCGCGAAGGCGTGTACCACACTCTGCTGCGCGTCACCGTCGCAACCAGCCAGGGTCCGCGTTCGGTTGCAGGCACGCTGTTCGGCCATCAGGCGCCGCGCCTGGTCGAGATCTTCGGCATCGGGATCGAGGCCGATCTCGACGGCAACATGCTCTATATCGTCAACGAGGACGCGCCGGGATTTATCGGCCGTATCGGGACGCTGCTGGGCGAGAGCGGGATCAACATCGGCACGTTCCATCTTGGCCGTCGCGAAACCGGGGGCGAGGCGGTGCTGCTGCTTTCGGTCGATCAGCCGATTGCGGACAATGTCATCCAACAGGCCTGCAAGCTCGAAGGCGTGAAGATGGTGAAAGCGCTGTCGTTTTAGGGTAATCGTCACTTTCCGTTCGGGCTGAGCTTGTCGAAGCCCTGCATTTCCTTCTAGCGGTGGTTCTTCCATAGAAAGAGCGGCCCTTCGACAGGCTCAGGACGAACGGGAATTACAGGGCGGATGACATGACTCAACCCAACGATCTCCTGCCCGAAGGGCTCGAAGACCGCCTCCCGCCAGAGGCGGAGCGGATCACGCGCGCGATGCGCGCAGCGATCGATACGCTGGGCAGTCACGGATATGACCGGGTTCGCCCGCCGCTGGTCGAGTTCGAGAAATCGCTCGCCGGGCGGATGGATGGGGTGCAGCCGCGCCGCATGTTCCGCTTCGTCGACCCCTCCAGCCTGCGCACGCTGGCCTTGCGCAGCGACATCACCCCGCAGATCGGCCGCATCGCCGCAACCAGCATGGCGGATGCGCCGCGCCCGCTGCGGCTGGCCTATTGCGGGGAAACAGCGGTAATCCGGGCCGACCAGCTCGATCCTGCGCGCGAGCGGATGCAGCTCGGTGCCGAACTGATCGGGGCGGATACGGTCGAGGCGGTGAGCGAGGTCGTCTCGATTGCACTGGAGGCGCTGGCCGCGGCGGGGATGAAGGGTCTGTCGGTCGATTTCACTCTGCCCGATCTGGTCGACACATTGGCCGAGAAAGCGCTCCCGCTGGCGGAGGAAACCCGCGATGCGGTGCGGCGCGAGTTGGACATGAAGGATGCAGGCGGGCTGCGCGCGGCGGGTGGCGAAGCCTATCTGCCGCTACTCTATGCCACCGGATCGTTCGACGAGGCACTGGAAAAGCTGCGCGCGGTGGATGCGGGCGGCGCGCTCGCCAGCCGGATTTCAGGGCTACAAGCCATTGCCGCGCGGATCGGCGGCCAGGCGCGGATCACGCTCGACCCGACTGAACGCCACGGTTTCGAATACCAGAGCTGGATCGGCTTCACCCTCTATGCCGATGGCGTGCGCGGGGCGGCGGGCCGGGGTGGCACCTACCGTATCAAGGGGAGCGAAGAGGCCGCAACCGGCTTCTCGCTGTTCATCGATACGCTGGCTGAAATGCTGCCACGGGCCGATGCGCCCGACATGCTCTACCTCCCGACCGGGCATGACCGCGAAGCGGCAGCTCGCCTGCGCGCAATCGGCTGGCGCACTGTCGCGCAGATCGCTGAAGAAGAAGATGCGAAGGCGCTTGGCTGCACGCACCGGCTCGACGGCAAGGAACCGGCGAAGATCTAGCCGCGCGAGCGCAGGTTCGCGGCCATCCATTCCCCCGCTTCGGCCACTTTGTCCGGCCCCAATTGCGCGGCGACCGCGCCGGTCAGTGCCGCCAGATCGACTTGCGCCAGGCTCTCGCGATAGGACCGTTCTGCACGCGCGAAACCAGCCGCGATGTTGCAGGGTAATTTGCATTCGTCCGGCTTGGCAGCACAGGGGCCCTGCTGGCGAATCTCGCTGCAGCGGAAGGCCGGTTCCTCGCCATCGACCGCCAGCAATATGTCGAGCAGCGTGATCTCCGCCGGCGGCTTGGCCAGCATGTAGAAACCGCTCCTGCCGCGCCCCCCGGTGACGATCCCTGCGCGCGAGAGCGCCTGCATCTGCTTGGCCATATAGGGTTCGGGAAGCCCGTGAAACTCCGCCAGTGCGGCAAGCGGCAGCCCGCGATCGGGCCACAACGGCACCAGCACCGCGCAGGCATGCGCCGCCCATTCCACGCCCTTGTTGATCCGCATTTCAGCAACACCTCTTGCTCGGATGGATTTAATCGGATAAATAATATCCGAAATTAAGGAGATTCGCAATGTATGGCAAGCCTGACGGTCTGGACCGCCTCGTGCAAGCAATCCTCGCAGCGGTGGCTGCCTTCGCGCTCTTGAACGGGCTCTTCATGCTGGCCGATCCGTTCGGCTGGTACGATGCGGTCGGAACGGTGAAGGCTACTGGCCCCGCCAATCCGCATTTCATCAAGGATATCGGGCTGGCCTATATCGCTTCGGGCCTGATGCTTGGTTACGCTGTACCTAATCCCGGCTTGAGGTGGGGGAGCGCGCTCGCGGGCAATTTCTGGCTTGGCGCACATGGCATTCTGCATATCTACGAAGTGACGGCGGGGATCTGCAGCCCCGACATCTTCTGGCGCGACGCACCAGGTGTACTCGGGCCGCCGCTGCTGGTGCTCGTCGCATTGGGCGTCCAGCTTGGCCGCCAGCGCGTTTCGCCCGTGCCGCTCCCCAAGCGAACATTCGTCGAATCGATGCGGCGATTGGTGGGCGACGGCGAACCCTATTTCAACGACCTGTCCGAGGCTGGCGGCTTCGCGGTCGAGAAATTCCAGCATGGCATGGTGCTCTCGGGACATTACTATCATGCGCCCGGACACATGATTCACATGGCGCGGTTGGGCTCTGCGCGGTCCGAGGACTGCGGGCCCTGTGTGGAAATCGTGCGGGGTATCGCACTGGCGGACAGGATGGATGCGGACCGGCTGCAAAACGCGCTGCTCGGCAAGCCTGACAGCGAAGAGGATGCGCTCGCTTATGGTTTCGGCGAGGCGATCGCCAGCGGGGATATCGCGCGCGCTGCCGATCTGGGCGAGCAGGTTGAGGCGAAATACGGCCGCAAGGTCCGCACCGAGCTGACGCTCGCGGCGGCAAGCGGGCGGCTCTTCCCCGCGATCAAGCGCGGTCTCGGCTATGCCTCTGCCTGCATGATCCCGCGGGCGGCCTGAGTCCTACTTATTTCCGAAAGTGGGTAGGAAAGCGACGGCTCCGACACTCGTCATGCTAAACTTGGTTCAGCATCCATGGCTCATCCAGAACCGGGCGGGGCTTGAAGAACGATCTCTGGAAGCGAAGCTGACCAAAGGTCAAACAAGTCCGGGGTGACGGAGAATTGTCAGGTCTGCATTGTGTCGAGAGCTGACGGATAATTTTCCTACCCCGGGCGTTTCGTGCCACGCTGCCTGAATGCTCAAGAATCTTCCTCAAGACAATATATTCAAACGATATTTCGCCAAAATATGCTCGATGGATTTTCGCTTCATGGACAGTGTTCCATGTGTTCCATCCTGTTGGATTTTGAAGAGTGGGTGGACCTCGCTTGACTCGCCCCCACACACCGCACTATCGCGCGCGGCGCATTCGGAGCGGTTCCGCTCCTCAGTTCCAATCCCGTGGTCGAGTCCTGTCGAAGGACTGCGTGGATCCCCTCGGCAGGGTGGGAAGGTATAAGCATGGCCAACGTAACCGTGATCGGCGCCCAGTGGGGCGATGAGGGCAAGGGCAAGATCGTCGACTGGCTGGCCAGCCGCGCCGACGCCGTCGTCCGCTTCCAGGGCGGCCACAATGCCGGGCACACGCTGGTGGTGGGCGACACCACCTACAAGCTCTCGCTGCTCCCTTCGGGCATCGTCACCGGCACGCTTTCGATCATCGGCAATGGCGTGGTGCTCGATCCGTGGCACCTCAAGTCGGAGATCGAAAAGCTCGAGAGCCAGGGCGTCACCATCAATGACGACAATTTTGCGATTGCCGACAATTGCCCGCTGATCCTGCCGATCCACCGCGACCTCGATGGCCTGCGTGAAACTGCGGCGGGCAAGGGCAAGATCGGCACCACCGGGCGCGGGATCGGCCCGGCCTATGAAGACAAGGTCGGTCGCCGCGCGATCCGTGTATGCGACCTGGCGCATCTCGACCATCTCGACCCGCAGCTAGACCGGCTGTGTGCGCATCACGATGCACTGCGCGCCGGATTCGACCAGCCGCCGGTCGACCGAGAGCGCCTGCTTGAGGACCTGCGCGAAATCGCGCCCTTCGTGTTGCGCTTCGCCCAGCCGGTGTGGAAGCGGCTGAAAAAGGTGCGCAAGGCGGGCGCGAAGATCCTGTTCGAAGGCGCTCAGGGCGTGCTGCTCGATATCGATCACGGCACCTATCCTTTCGTCACCAGCTCCAACACCGTCAGCGGCACGGCGGCGAGCGGATCGGGGCTCGGCCCCAATTCCACCGGCTTCGTGCTGGGGATCGTCAAGGCCTATACCACGCGCGTGGGCAGCGGCCCGTTCCCGACCGAGCTGGACGATGCGGACGGCCAGCGGCTGGGCGAACGCGGGCATGAGTTCGGCACCGTCACCGGTCGGCAGCGGCGCTGCGGCTGGTTCGATGCGGTGCTGGTGCGGCAGAGCTGCGCCATCAGCGGCGTGACCGGCATCGCGCTGACCAAGCTCGACGTGCTGGACGGTTTCGAGACGGTGAAGATCTGCACCGGCTATCGCCTGCGCGGCAAGATCATGGACTATTTCCCCGCTCATGCTGCGGACCAGGCCGAAGTCGAGCCGATCTACGAGGAGATGGAAGGCTGGCACGAAAGCACCGAAGGCGCGCGCAGCTGGGCCGATCTGCCCGCCAATGCGATCAAATATATCCAGCGGGTGCAGGAACTGATCGAAACGCCGGTGGCGCTGGTTTCAACCAGCCCCGAACGCGAGGACACCATCCTCGTGCGTGACCCGTTCCTGGACTGATCGCGCACCGGGTTTGCGCCTGATGGCGGGCGGCGATAGTCTCCGTCCCATGCGCAAACTGGTTCTTTCGGTGGTGTTTGCCTGCGCGGCCTGTGCCGTACCGCAGGCCAATGCGCCGGAAGTCACGAAGAAGGCAGAGGCAGCCAGTGTACCGGCGGCGGCCTATGCCCATCGAACACTCGAGGCGCTGCCGCTGGCTGACTTCGTGCTGGTCGACAAATCGGACCGGCTGCTGGTGGTCTATTCCGGTGGCAAGGCGATCCGTGCCTTTCGCGGCTTGCAGTTCGGCGACGCGCCGATGGGCCACAAGCGCTTCGAAGGCGATGAGCGCACGCCGGAGGGGCGCTATACGATCGATACGCGCAATCCACAGAGCGCCTATCATCTCTCGCTGCGGATATCCTATCCCAATGCGCGGGATGTGGCCTATGCCGATGCCTATGGCCGCTCTGCGGGTGGCGACATCTTCATTCACGGCCAGCCCAACGGATTGTCCAGCGATTTGCGGATGCGCGGCGACTGGACCGATGGCTGCATCGCGCTCAGCAATGCGGAGATCGAGGAGCTGTGGCAGCTGGTGCCTGACGGGACACCGATCCAGATCCGGCAGTGATTCATATCCACCCGTATTCTTGACTTGATCCCATTTTGTTCTAGTTTCGTTTCGAATTTCGGAACGGAGACGATTCGATGCCGCAAGCGGATTTTTCCTATGAGATGGCGCATGACCCCGCCGGTCTGCCGGCCATGGTCTCTATATTCGCCGATAGCGAGAATGTGCGCGGTGAGGTTGCAGAGGATCTTGGCGGGGCGGGCTTCCGCATAGCGCAGAGTGGCGATGTCGCCTCGCTGCTGGATGGCAGTGCCGCGCCGCTTGGTGATCTCGTGCTGCTCGATTGTCCACGGATCGATGCCGCGGCAATGGCGGCGCTTTCGCGGCTCGACATGCGGATTGCGGGCGCGGGCTGCGAATTGGTGGTGACGACATCGCTCGAAGCGCTCGATGCAATCTTCGCCTGTTTCGATCAGTCGTTGCCGCAGATTCTGGTCGATGCCTGCCGCGCAGAGCGGGTGGTGGCTGTGGGCCGCGTCCTCGGCCAAGTCGGCGGATCGCGGCTGCGCGACCTGTCTGAAGATGATCGGCTGGCGCTTCTGCGCCTGTCGGAACAGGTCGATACGATCGCCAAGAGGATCGAGGGGCTGACCGGGGGCATCCGGCATGATGATGATGGTCTTACCCTTGGCGAACACAAGTCGGTGTTCAAGGGGCTTGGCGATGCTGCGAAGCCGGGTGCTTCCGCGAAGCAAGCCCGGATGCAAATGCCCGATCCAAGGCTGGTTCGCCGGATGATCGCGCAGCGGCAAGCGAGGGCGCGCTTCTTCGATGCGGAGCTTTTCGCCGATCCGGCCTGGGACATGCTGCTCGATCTCACCGCTGCGCAGGGTGAGGGCGGCAAGGTTTCGGTATCGTCGCTGTGCATCGCGTCGGGCGTCCCGGCCACCACCGCGCTGCGCTGGATCGGCCAGATGACCGAGGCAGGGCTGTTCGAGCGGGCAGATGATGAGAATGACCGCCGCCGCGCCTTCATCGGACTGAGCACCCGCGCGGCCGATGCGATGGCGCGCTATTTCGCGGAGATCGCCGAACCGCTTCGGGCTGCGGCCTAGGCTTCGTTCGTCATCTTCAGGATCAGCGTCAAACCGGGGAACTCGCCCATATCGGCTCCCTGCTGCAGCCGCACGGCATCCGCGCGGGCGCGGGAGAGGATCGCTTCGGGAATGTCGCCGTCGAGCTGCAGTACATCGGCCTCGCCCAGCAGGCGCGCCTGGCGCAGCGTCAGTTCTTCGGGGTCATCGCTTGTGAGCACGATCACTTCGGTTCGCGACGGCGCTGCTCCGGTCGATCTGGCCAGCCAGGCATCCACACGCTCATTCGCGGCCGGATCGAGTACGTCGAGCGCTCCGCCTTCGCGCAGCGCGTCGTCGAGCGCGCGCCGCCGATCGCTCGCCGCCGGAAACCGCTCGCGCAGCTTCTCGCGAGCGCCGAACAGCGCCGTGGCCAGCGCGCCCAGAGACTGCGGCAGAATGCGCTCGAGCCTCAGACGAAGATGTTTGGCCAGCCCGGCGGATGCGCCTCCGGTTCCGACGGCAATCAACACCGGGTCGCGGTCCAGCACACTCGGCACGGTGAAGTCGCACAGGTCTGGCATGTCGGTCACATTCACCAACATGCCTGCCGCGCTCAGGTCGGCAGCGGCGCTCTCGCAGGCCTGTGCATCTTCGAGTGCGACAAAGGCCAGTTGTGCGCCTGCCTCCACTGCGCGCTGCATGTCGGTTTCGATCACGCCGCCCGCGCGTTCGACCAGGCGTTTCTTCGCTTCTGCCGCTTCACCATCGCCCAGCACAAGGACTGTCTGCCCTTCGATCCGGTGGAAGAGCGGCAGGCTTTTCAATCGAGCCACTCGGGGATCGGTTCGGCGGACATGATATCCATCGCCGGGATGCGGTTGGCGACGATCGCATAGTCGGATCCGCTCACCATCACCTCGGCCACGAAGCCGCGCGAGTTGTAGCTCGACGCCATGGTCGCGCCATAGGCCCCTGCGGTACGGAATATGGCCAAATCGCCCGACTGCAGCGCGTCGCATTCGCGGTCACGGGCAAAGGTGTCGCCCGTTTCGCAGATCGGGCCGACGATATTGGCGGTCATCCGCTCGCCGGTCGGCTCGACCGCTTCGAAATCGTGCCAGGCGCCATAAAGTGCAGGGCGCGCCAGGTCGTTCATCGCCGCATCGACGATCACGAAGGGCGGGCCATTGCCGCCGCGCTTCACGCGGACCACGCGGGTCATCAGAACGCCGGCATTGCCCGCGATCACGCGGCCCGGCTCGAAGGTCAGGTGCACGCCCCAGTCCCTGGTCACGCGGGCGACCATCGCGCCATATTCGGCCGGGGAGGGCGGTACTTCGCCGGATTTGTAGGGCACGCCCAGTCCGCCACCCAGGTCGACATGGCTGATCGTGTGGCCCGTCGCACGCAGGTCAGCGATCAATTGCCCAACCTTGCCGAAGGCGGTTTCGAGCGGTTCGAGATCGAGCAACTGGCTGCCGATGTGCACTGCAACGCCGCGCAGGTTGAGCCCTTCCAGCGCCGCAAGTTCGGCATAGGCTTCGCGCGCATGGACCAGCGGAATGCCGAACTTGTTCTCCGCCTTGCCGGTCGAGATCTTCTCATGCGTCTTCGCATCGACATCAGGATTTATGCGCAGCGTTGCCGGGGCTTGCTTGCCCAGGGCGGTGGCGAGTTCCGCCAGCTCGCGGCCTTCTTCGCGCGATTCGATGTTGAACTGCCCGATGCCCTTCTCGAGGCCGAGTTCGAGCTCGGCGCGCGTCTTGCCAACGCCGGAGAACACGACCTTTTCGGCCGGGATGCCCGCGGCCAGTGCGCGCATCAGCTCGCCGCCCGAAACGACATCCGCGCCATAGCCTTCGCTTGCCAGCACCTTGAGAACGGCAAGGTTGGGGTTAGCCTTCACCGCGAAGGCGACGAGCTTGTCGGGCACACCGTCCAGAGCTTCGGCAAACACGCGGGCGTGGCGCGTGAGCGTGGCTCGCGAATAGACGTAAACGGGCGTGCCCACCTCTTGTGCAATGCGCGGCAGAGGCACGTCTTCAGCGTGCAGCACGCCTTGATTGAGAGCGAAATGATCCATGCAATATCAGGTCTTTATTCGGGTCGGGAATTCATTCGGGCGGGAGATCGAAGGGATCGTCTTCCCGGGGTTCTGAGCGGCGGCGCAGTTCCACGCTGCGTTCCGGCGCCGCGAGCGTTTCCAGCTTCAACATCTCCTCCGCCGTCGGCTGCGTTTCCGCACCGTAGGACATGGGCGGGGTACTGCTGTTTGCGAGCGGTTCCAGATCGGCTTTCTGGCCGCATCCGCACAGCGCCGAAAACGCCAGTGTCGCGATCAGGGCTTTTGTGGCTGCGCGCATCATTCTTCCTCGGCCAGGCGCGCCTTTGCACGCGCCACCTGCGCCTTTACCTGATCGGGCGCGGTCCCGCCATAGGAGGCGCGCGACGCGACCGAGGCATCGACCGACAGCGCCTTGAACACGCGCTCGTCGATGCGCGGATCGATGCCTTGCAACACGTCGAGCGAAAGCTGGTCGAGCGGCACCCCATCGGCCTCGGCGCGTTTCACCGCGGCTCCGGTGATATGGTGCGCTTCACGGAAAGGGATGTCGGCTTCGCGCACGAGCCAATCCGCGAGGTCGGTCGCCGTCGCATAGCCAAGTTCGGCCGCTTGCCGCATGCGCGCGGTGTCGAATGCGCTGTCGGCCACCATTCCGGTCATCGCTGCGATCGAGAGCGCCAGCAGGCCGGCAGCTTCGAATACCGGCGGCTTATCGTCCTGCATGTCCTTCGAATAGGCGAGCGGCAGCCCCTTCATCGTTACCATCAGCGCGGTGGTGCAACCGATCACGCGCCCCGCGTGCCCGCGCACCAGCTCTGCCGCGTCGGGGTTCTTCTTCTGCGGCATGATCGAGCTGCCGGTGCTGAGCGCATCGGGCAACTTGACGAATCCGAAGGGCTGGCTGGCCCAGATGATGAATTCTTCCGCCAGTCGCGAGAGGTGCAGCGCGCATTGGCTCGCCGCCATCAGATAATCGAGCGCAAAGTCGCGGTCTGACACTGCATCGAGGCTGTTGGCGGTGGGATTGTTGAAACCGAGCGCCTTGGCGGTGGCCTCGCGGTCTATCGGGAAGCCCGTCCCGGCCAGCGCCGCGCTGCCAAGCGGGCTTTCATTCATGCGCACCCGCGCATCGGCAAAGCGGCTGCGGTCACGCCGCATCATCTCGTAATAGGCCATGAGGTGATGGCCCAGCGTTACCGGCTGCGCAGTTTGCAGGTGCGTGAAGCCGGGCATGATGCTGGCGCTGTGCTCATCGGCGCGCGCGATCAGTGCCTGTTGTAGCGCCTTGAGGCCCGCGTCCGCCTGGTCGATTGCTTCGCGCACCCACAGGCGGAAATCGGTCGCCACCTGATCGTTGCGGCTGCGCGCTGTGTGGAGCCGCCCCGCTACCGGGCCGATCAGCTCGGCCAGGCGGCTTTCGGTCGTCATGTGAATGTCTTCGAGGTCCCAGTTTTCCGGAACGCCGTCGCGCTCATATTCGGCAGCGACCTGATCGAGGCCGTCGGCGATTGTGTGCGCATCCTCGGGCGTGACGATGCCTTGCGCGCCAAGCATGGCGACATGAGCCTTGGATGCGGCGATGTCCTGCCGCCACAAAGCCTTGTCGAAAGGAATCGAAGCATTGATTTCGCGCATGATCGCGCTAGGTCCCTCGGCGAACCTGCCACCCCACATCTGATTGGAGTCTGACGTGTCCCTGCGATTGTCGCTCACTTGTCTCGCCTCGGCGCTGCTTCTGGCTGGCTGCGATAGAGGCGCTGACGACGCCGCGCAACAACAGGGCGAATTGGCGGCGGAAAAGCAGGCCTTGTCGGGCGAGATCGACCGCACTTTTGCCGGCGAGCTGATGCCGGCGGTGAATGTGAGCGATCCGGCGGGCAATACCCTCAATCTCGGCGCGCTGCAGGGCCAGCCGGTGCTGCTCAACCTGTGGGCGACATGGTGCGCGCCCTGCGTGGTCGAAATGCCGATGCTGGACAATGTGGCCGACGAGTTTGGCGACCGCCTGCGCGTCATCACCGTGAGCGAGGACATGCAGGGGGCCAAACGGGTCGAACCCTTTTTCGCGCAGAACAAGTTCCGCAATCTCGAGCCCTGGCTCGACCCGGAAAACGATCTCGGTTTCGCCTATGGCGGCGTCATGCCGACCACGATCCTGTACGACGCGAACGGCCAGGAAGTGTTCCGCGTTGCCGGTGGCTATCACTGGGACAGCGAGGAAGCGCGCGCGGCGATCGAGGAAGCTCTGGGGAAGTAGAACCTTCGAAGCAGGCCGTGGTGGGCGATGACAGGCTCGAACTGCCGACCCTCTCGGTGTAAACGAGATGCTCTACCAACTGAGCTAATCGCCCCAAGGCCTCGCTTCGCAAGTGGGGGCTATCTAGCGTGCATTTATTCAAAATCAATTGCTGAAAGTGGCTTTGATACGAATGTGGCGGTATCGGCGAGCAGATGAGCAGCAGCAGGATCAGGGTTCTCGCCACGGGTGGGACGATTGCGGGTAGCGGCGGTTCCGCCTTTGGCAGCGGCTATCGCGCGGGCCAGATCGGTATCGACGACATGCTGCGCGAAGTAAGATCGCTGGGCGTGGAGGCCGAACTCGATCCGGTCGAAGTTGCCAGCATCGGCTCACAGGATATCGGCTGGAGCGAATGGGACAGGCTCCATTCGGAAATCCTGCGTGCGCAGGCAGATGATTCTATCGCTGGCGTGATTGTGACTCACGGCACCGACACTGCCGAGGAAACGGCCTATCTGCTCGACCTGACGCTCGATGCCGGGAAGCCGGTCGTGCTGGTCGGCGCGATGCGGCCCGCCGATGCGGTCGGCAGCGACGGGATGCGCAATTTCGCCAATGCCGTGCGAGTGGTGAGCGACCAGGCTGCGGGCGGCCGCGGCGTCATGCTGGTGATGGGCGACACGGTGTTCGCCGCGCGCGATATCCGCAAGGCGGCAACCAGTAGCGTGGATGCGTTTCGCGGTTTCCCGCGCGGTCCGCTGGCTCGCGTCACGCCGACTTCGCTCGACTGGTTCGGCCCGCCGGACCGGACAGGGGCGGCAGCGCGCTTCGCCTGGCCTGACGGTTTGCCGCGTGTGGCGATCCTGATTGCTGGCGCAGGGATGGATGAGAAGCCGGTCGAGGCGCTGCTGGGCATCGGCTGCAAGGGCATCGTGCTGGCCGGGATGGGTCAGGGCAATGCGCCCGCCAGAGTGCTCGATGCGCTGGAAAAGGCAGCGAAAGCGGGCGTACCCATAGTCCGTTCAAGCCGCGTCGATGAAGGGTTGGTCGACCGCAATGTCGAGGTCGACGACGATGCGCGCGGATTCATCGCGGCACGCGCGCTCGGCCCGGCCAAGGCGCGCGTGCTGTTGATGCTGCTGATCGCCAGCGGAATGACCGGCACAGCGGAAATGCAGGCGACTTTCGACCGCCCCTGAATCCTGTGCCCTAAATCAATTCCACGGTGTGACGAGGTATTTTTCGCCGGTCTTCATCGCGCGGTAGTCGAGTACCGCGTCTTTCGTCAGCATCTCTTCCAGATTGACCCGGCGCTTGTAATGGCTGGCGAAGGTTGTTGTGAGATTGTCCAGCACCCGCTGGCGCATCCGCATCACCGTTTCCATACCGGCCGCTTGCAGGAATGGCGTGAGCAGCCAGCCGGAAAGCGTCCACCCAAAGCCGTATCCCGGTGTCAGGATCGTCGGCCCGAGGTCGAGCCGCCCGTAAATGTACATTTTCTTCTGCTGGTTCGAGCCATAGCGAGAATATTCGCTCATTTTGCCGACCGCGACCTGCTCCATCGCCTTGAACACATTGTCGACCGCTTGCCCACCGCCGATCGGGTCGAAGCCGTAAAAGGCATCGGTCGCGTCGATTGCCGCGCGCAGTTGGGCCATGAAATCATCGTCTGACGAGTTGACAACATACTCGGCGCCTTGCGACTTGAGCAGGTCCACCTGCTCCTGTTTGCGCACGATATTGACGAGCTTGAGCCCGTCTTCCTGGCAGATGCGGTTAAGCATCTGGCCGAGGTTCGATGCTCCAACGGTGTGGACGATCGCATTCTGCCCATCCATCCTGGCATTCTCGGCAAATCCCAGCGCGGTCATCGGATTGACGAAGGCACTTGCGCCTTGTTCAGCCGAATGATCGCCCAGCGGCAAGCACATGGCGGCATCTGCGATGCAATACTGGCTAAAGGCGTTGCCGGGCACGCAAGCGACGCGCTGCCCCATCAGCGCCTTGGCAAAATCGCTGTCGCCCGTCGCGACGACCGTTCCCGCGCCCTCGTTGCCCGCGGGCAGGCGCTGGCCGTGGCGGGCCTTCTGCCCCGAATTGAACGGCTCGGGCATGGTGGCGACGAATTTGCCGGGCGAATAGTCCGCGTTCTCGAGGTCCGCCGCGCCGGTCAGAATCGCGAGGTCGGAGGGGTTGATCGGCGCGGCCTCCATCTTGACCAGCACCTGATTGCCGGTGGGATCGGGAAATTCCGTCTCGGTAATCTCGACCGTGAGCGTGCCATCGCTCTCAAGTGTGGTGAATAGCTGCTTGCCGGTGGTGGTCATATCCGTTCTCCCAATCTTGATTCCCGTCCGGGTGTGCGCCTTCGCTACGCTCGCAACAACGGGTTGACCAGACTGACGTTACGTCAGGTGTCTTGCGCGTAGATCGCCTCGACGAAATAGAGTCCATGCGGCGGGGCATTGAGACCGAGCTGTTGCCGGTCGCGCGCTGCCAGCGCTTCGCCAACCCGTTCCTCACGCCAGCGCCCCATGCCCACCAGCGCGAGGCAGCCAACCATGCTGCGCACCTGGTGATGCAGGAAGCTGCGTGCGGCGGCATGGATACGCACCTCGCTGCCTTCCCGCTCAACGTCGAGCCGGTCGAGCGTCTTGACCGGATCCTTCGCCTGGCACTGGACCGATCGGAAAGTGGTGAAGTCGTGCTTCCCGACCAGTGCCTGTGCAGCGCGATGCATGGCCTCGTGATCGAGCTCCTGTGGCACCTGCCAGGCGCGGTTGAGATCGAGCGTCAGCGGCGCGCGGCGATTGACGATGCGATAGACATAGCGCCGCCCCACGCAGGAAAAGCGCGCATGCCAATCCTCATCCACTTCCTCGCAATGCGTCACCGCGATCGGATCGGGCCTGAGATGCGCGTTGAGCGCCTCCATCAGGCGGAACGGCGTGATGTCCTTCTCGATATCGAAATGGCTGCGCATGGCCAGCGCATGGACGCCGGTGTCGGTGCGCCCGGCGCTGTGCAGCGTCACCTTCTCGCCGGTGACACGCTCCGCCGCTTCCTCGACCGCCTGCTGCACGCTGGGGCCGGTCACTTGCCGCTGCAGCCCGACAAAGGGTGTGCCGTCGAACTCCAGTGTGAGCGCGAAGCGGGTCATGGCAGGACGGTACCCACCGTAACCGGTCGACCACGCAGGAACTCCGCGCGGTCCATTGCCGGCTTGCCTGCGCGCTGGAGGCGGAGCGGGCGTATCGCGCCGGTGCCGCAGGCAATGCTCATCTCGGTATCGAGCACAGTCCCGGGAGCGCCGGAATCTTCCCTCGCTTCGGCGCGCAGCAGCTTCACCCGCTCGCCATCGATTTCGCACCATGCACCGGGGAAGGGGGCAAGGCCGTGGATATGGCGCACCACATCCGCTGCGTTGCGAGTCCAGTCGATCCGCGCTTCGGCCTTGTCGATCTTGGGGGCATAGGTCGCCTGCGTTTCGTCTTGCGGAACAGCTTCGCAAGCGGGCAAATCGTTGAGTACCTCCACCATTAGCCCCGCGCCCAGCTCCGCAAGTTCCTCGGTCAGCTCGCCGGTGGTCTTGTCATTGATCGGCGTGCGCAATGTGGCGAGCATCGGGCCGGTGTCGAGGCCGGCCTCCATCTGCATGATGGTAACACCTGTTTGTTCGTCCCCCGCCATGATCGAACGGTGGATCGGCGCCGCTCCGCGCCAGCGCGGCAGGATCGAGGCATGGATATTGAGGCAGCCGTGATGCGGCGCATCGAGGATCGCTTGCGGCAAAATCAGCCCGTATGCGGCCACCACCGCGACATCGGCGCCGAGTGCGGCGAAGCGCGCCTGCTCCTCAGCCGATTTGAGCGAAGTCGGCGTGCGCACTTCCACGCCCAGCGCTTCCGCCGTCTTGTGCACGGGCGAGGGTTGCAGCTTTTTTCCGCGGCCTGCTGGTCGCGGCGGCTGGGTATAGACGCACGCGATCTCATGCCCCGCTTCATGCAACGCGGTGAGCGCCGGCACAGCAAAATCGGGCGTTCCCATGAAGATTATGCGCATCTAAAGAAAACCGTTCACCCTGAGCCTGTCGAAGGGTCGTCCTTACTTTGAGCGAGGGAAAAAGAAAGGGCAGGGCTTCGACAAGCTCAGCCCGAACGGATAGTGGAACCCCATGGCATCGCAAGAAATCGAAGCATTGGCGAGCGCATTGGCGCGGCTGCCCGGACTGGGTCCGCGCTCGGCGCGGCGTGCAGTGCTGTGGCTGGTCAAGAACCGCGAACAGGCGCTGCCCGCGCTGCTGAATGCGTTGGGCACGGTGCGAGATACGCTGGTCGAGTGCGACACTTGCGGGAATGTCGATACGAAGAACCCCTGCGGCATTTGTTCCGATCCGCGCCGTGATGCGAAGTCGCTCTGCGTGGTGGAGGATGTGGCGGATTTGTGGGCGCTTGACCGCTCGCGGCTTTTCTCCGGGCGCTATCACGTGTTGGGCGGGAAGCTCTCCGCGCTTGACGGTGTGGGGCCGGAAGACCTCAATATCGCCAGCCTGCTGGGCCGTGTGGAAGAAGGCGGAATCGACGAAGTAGTGCTGGCGATGAACGCCACGCTGGAGGGGCAGACCACCGCGCATTACATCGCGGAACGGCTGGAGAGCTTTCCGGTCCGCATCACCCAATTGGCGCATGGCCTGCCGGTGGGCGGTGAGCTCGACTATCTCGACGAAGGCACGCTGGCGCAGGCTTTGAGGGCTAGGAGGCCTGTCTCCTGATTTGTCATTGCGAGGAGCCGCGTAAGCGGTGACGCGGCAATCCAGATATTGTGAACTCTGGATTGCTTCGCTGCGCTCGCAATGACGAGTGCTTGATTGCGTGTCATGCCGCGCCTATTTCTGCCCCATGGCTATTCGTGAAATCCTGGAAGTGCCGGATCCCCGGCTCAAGACCGTGTCCGAACCCGTCACCGAGTTCGATGGTGAACTCAAGACGCTGGTCGAGGACATGTTCGAGACGATGTATGACGCGCCCGGTATCGGCCTTGCGGCGATCCAGGTGGGCGTGCCCAAGCGCGTGCTGGTGATCGATCTCCAGCCTGAAGATCCCGATGCCGAGCCCGAAGTGTGCAACCACGGCGGGCATGAGCACACGCATCAGCCGACCATGAAGGAGCCGCGCATCTTCATCAATCCGGTGATCGTCGACCCGGCAGAAGAACTCGCGACCTATCAGGAAGGCTGCCTTTCGGTGCCTGAGATATATGCCGATGTCGATCGGCCCGCGACCTGCACGGTGCGCTGGCAGGATCTCGACGGCAATCATCACGAGGAAGCGATGGAAGGCCTGATGGCCACCTGCATCCAGCACGAGATGGACCATCTCGAAGGGATCCTGTTCATCGACCATCTCAGTCGCCTTAAGCGGCAGATGGCGCTGAAAAAGCTGCAGAAACTGCGGGCAGCTTGAACCCGTCACCCCGGCGCAGGTCGGGGTCCAGATTTCTTTTCCAGAGCTGGATTCCGGCCTTCGCCGGAACGACGATATGCAGTGGACGAGCTGAGATATTCACTAGCGTTCCCTGTCCGTTCCGCCTAGACTGACGAGATGGATCCCACGTTTCTTGCCATGATCGCTCTCATTCTCGGCCTCGTAATCGGTACAGGGGCTGGGTGGTTTTTCGGCTCGCGTCCCGTGGCGGATGCGAAGGCGCGGCTGGCTGAAGCAGAAAAAGCTGCGGCGGAGCGTGATGCCGAGTTCAAGCGCGCGATTACCGAACTGGGCGAAGCGCAGATCAAGCTCGCCACGCTCGAAGCCAATGCCGCCAATTTCGACAAGCAAATGGCGCAGATGCGCGAAGCGCGCGAAGAAATGCTGGCGCAGTTCAAGGCGGTGGGCGGAGAGGTTCTGTCGCGCAGCCAGGAGGAGTTCCTCAAGCGCGCCGAGGAACGCTTCAAACAGTCCGAGGAAGCGGGCGAGCAGAAGATCAAGGCACTGCTCAATCCTGTCGGCGAGCGGCTCAAGCAGTATGAGCAGCAGGTTGAAACGCTGGAAAAGCGGCGCGTGGATGCCTTCGGCCAGCTGACCGGGCTGATCCAGTCGATGCGCGAGGGGCAGGAGCAGGTCCGGCGCGAAGCGCAGCGACTCGGCAATTCGCTCACCAATGCGCCCAAGGCGCGCGGTCGCTGGGGCGAGCGGGCATTGCAGAACGTGCTCGAACAATGTGGGCTGTCTCAGCATACCGATTTCATCCTCGAACATTCGGTCGAGACAGAGGACGGGCGCTTGCGGCCCGATGCCATCGTAAAGGTGCCCGGGCAGAAGCAGTTGGTGATCGATGCCAAGGTGTCGCTCAATGCCTATCAGGCCGCGTTCGAGGCCGATGACGATGGCGAGCGCGCGCGGCAGATGGACCAGCACGCCAAGTCGATGCGTGGCCACGTCCAGACGCTCGGTTCCAAGAGCTACCAGAGCCAGTTCGACGATGCGCCCGACTATGTTGTGATGTTCGTGCCCGGCGAACATTTTGTCGCGGCCGCGCTGGAGCACGATCCGGAGCTGTGGGATTTCGCTTTCCGCAACAAGGTGCTGCTGGCGACCCCGACCAATCTGGTCGCCATTGCGCGCACGGTGGCGCAGGTCTGGCGGCAAGACCAGATGGCGGCCGAAGCGAAGGAAATCGGGAAGATGGGCGCCGAGCTTTACGACCGGTTGCGCGTCGCGGCCGAGCATATGAAGCGCGTCGGTGGCGGGCTCGAAACGGCAGTTTCGAACTACAACAAGTTCGTCGGCAGCTTCGAACGCAACGTCCTCACCTCAGGCCGTCGCATGGCGGAGAAGGGGCTGGAGATCTCGCGCGAGATCGAGGAGGTTCCATTGGTCGAAGGCGCCCCGCGCTATACGTCGGATGACTTGCTCACCGATGGCAGCAAGGAAGCAGCTGAGTAATCAGCACGTCTGTGAGTGTCCGCTGACGAGCCATGGCTGGACGGCTCTCCGTCAATTTGCGGAGATACATCTTGTTTGTTTGCCGTTCCCTGGCTTAGATTGAATTCAATAGATCCAATTATGCGCGGGTTGCCACGAAGACTGCGATACAATTGAATTATGTCTGACGCTAACACAGCGCCTGTTGGGACATTGCAATGAATGAACAGCCGGAATTTGTCGATTATTACAACGTTCTTCAGGTGAATCCGAAATGCGATGCCCGGGTTCTCGAAATTGCCTACCACCATCACGCGAAAAAGTTCCATCCAGACAATCTAGAAACCGCCGATACAGATAAGTTCAATGAAGTGATGGAGGCCTATTCGATTCTAAAGGATCGAGAAAAGCGGGCACTGTATGACCGCGATTATGCCAACAGAACCAAGCACAATAATCATCAGTTCACTCCGGGTTCTGCGCACGGAATCGATGAAATAACAGCAGTCAATGATGCGGAAATGCACGAGAAAATCCTCCTGCATCTCTACAAGAGGAGGAGAGAGCATCCAAAAGATGCTGGGGTCATCGCATGGTCGCTACAGGAGATGCTGGGCTGCCCTGAGGACTTGTTTGACTTTCACATTTGGTATCTCAAATCCAAGGGCTTTGTTGATGTGACGGAACAGGGAACCCTTGCTGTCACAATAGAGGGCGTTGACCATGTGATCTCCACCAGTAGGCACAGCCAGTCGGAAAAGAAGTTGATCGCCAAGTTGGAAGATCGAGACGATTAAGCTCGCCGGTCGGCCCGTGTTGGGCACGATCAGAGCGTCAGCTCTCCAACCCCGCCAGCACCTCGTAAGCCAGCACTGCGCCAGCAACCGCTGCGTTCAAGCTGTCCGCACGTCCACGCATCGGCATGGTGACGCGCAGGTCGCAGGCGGTTTCGTAGCTTTCCGGCAGGCCTTGCGATTCATTGCCGACCAGAATGAAGCACGGCGCCTCATAGGGCGCGCCGCGATAGGGCACTGCGTCCCTCAGCGATGCCGCAACCAGTTGGCCCGATCCGCCGCGCAGCCATGGCAGGAACTCGTCCCAGCGGGCACGGGCGATACGTTGCGTGAATATCGCGCCCATACTGGCACGCACCGCCTCGACGCTGAAGGGATCGGTGCAATCGTCGATCAGGATCAGCCCACCCGCGCCGACCGCGTCGCAAGTGCGCAGCATGGTGCCCAAGTTGCCGGGATCGCGCAGGTCCTGCGCCACCAGCCAGATCGGTGCGACATTCCGATCAAGCGACTCGAGTGACGTATCGAATTCGGCAAACACGCCCGCCACCGCCTGCGGGTTGGATTTGCCGGTAATCTTGGCGAGGATATCCGGCGTAGTCTCGATCACTTCGCCGCCCGCAGCCGCGACATCCCGTTCCAGATCATCCAGCAGCACATGCGGATCGCGGGCCTTTGCCATCACCAGCACTTCGGGGATATGCCCGCATTCGCGCGCATCGGTCAGCAGACGCAGCCCCTCGGCCAGGAACTTGCTTGCCGCCTTGCGGTGTTTCTTGTCTCTCAGCGAGCGGAGATATTTGACCGTCGGGTTGGAAAATCCGGTGATTTCGCGTCGCATCACTCAGTACCGTTCATCCTGAGCCCGTCGAAGGATCACTCTTCCCCGAACCCGCCACCGACCAGCGCGACGAGCTCTCCCAGCACGCCTTCGGCATTTTCGCCTTCGACGATCAGTTCGATCTCGTCACCCAGGGCGGCGCCCAGCATCATGAGACCCAGGATCGATCCGCCGGCGGCTTCCGTGCCGTCCTTGGCCACGCGCACCTGCGTACCTTCGGGCAGCGCGCTCACCGCGCCGACGAATTTGGCACTGGCACGCGCATGCAGGCCTCGCTTGTTCACGATGGTGACGGACTGGCGCTGCGGGGTCATGCCTTGGCCCTTTTGGCCTTCACTTCCTGTCCCAGCAGTTCGCTGGCGACGGTTATGTAATTGCGGCCCGCCTGCTGCGCGGCATCCACCGCATCGACCACATTCATGCAATTGCGCGCGCCAGCCAAGCGGATGAGCATTGGCAGGTTGATCCCGGCGATGACTTCGACACGGCCCGCTTCGAGCAGCGAGATGGCGAGGTTGGAGGGCGTGCCGCCGAACAGGTCGGTCAGCATGATAACGCCGTCGCCATCGTCGACCTTCTTGATGGCATTGGCGATTTCCTTGCGCCGTTTCTCCATGTCGTCATGCGGACCGATGCAGATGGTGGCGACGGCTTGCTGCTCGCCAACCACATGCTCCATCGCATGGACGAATTCTTCGGCGAGTTGGCCGTGGGTGACCAGGATCAGTCCGATCATAAGTGAATGCCGAGTCCGTCTGCAGCTGTCTTGCGACCAATGGTTTGTCCAGCCGGGGTCATCAACGCTTCTTTCCTTCGATTGCGTCGGTTGTGCGCGATCCCAGATTGCGGTGGCGGACAGTGGGCGAAAATCCGGCCTCGCGCAAGCCTTCCGCCATGCGTTCGGCAGTGTAAACCGATCGATGTCTCCCGCCGGTACAGCCAAATGCGATGTGGACATAGCTCTTGCCCTGCGCCTGATAGCGGGGGAGCAGGTCCAGCAGCAGGCCCCGAATCTGCCCGAATGCACTTTCGAATCCGGGATCCTGGCGGATATGCGCGCCGACCGGCTCGTCCAGCCCGGTGAGGGGGCGCAATTCATCGATCCAGTGCGGATTATCGAGGAAGCGCATGTCGAACACCAGATCGGCCAGCGGCGGCATTCCGCGGGCGAATCCGAAGCTGGATACGGTGACCATCATCGGCCTGGCCGCATGGTCTCTATAGAGCTCGCGGACATGCTGTTGCAGCTGATTGCTCGACATCTCGCTGGTGTCGATCACCATATCCGCCCAGCGGCGCAGCGGCCCCATCAGTTCGCGTTCGGCCCGGATTCCTTCCTGCAGCGGGCGTTCATGTGCCATCGGATGCGGGCGGCGCGTCTCATTATAGCGCCGCTCCAGCTCGCCGCTGGCGCAGTCGATAAAGAGTGTCGAGAGCGAGAGATCCTCGCGCCCGGACAGTTCCTTGACCAGTTCGATCACCTTGCGCGGAACGAAGCCGCGTGTGCGCGAATCGAATCCCACGGCGAGCATGTTGTGCTGCCCGTCGGGCCTGGCGATGAGGCGTTTCAGCAGACGGATCGGGAAGTTGTCGATCACTTCCCAGCCGAGGTCTTCCAGAACTTGCAGCGCCGTCGTCTTGCCCGCGCCCGATAGGCCGGTGACGAGCGCAACACGGAGCGGCTCCCCTGGCGCAGGAGCAGGCGATTCGGGATCGTGACTCGGCGTCATCCAGCGCGTTGTCGCGCCGATTGCGCCCGATGGGAAGTCTCAATTGCGAGAGTCATGCCCATTGGATGCCATGTTGGCGCAGCGCCCATTCGGCGCGCAGGGGCTGGATCGGGTCTTCACGGGCGAATGGCAGCACGGGGATGGCGCAGCCCAGCAATTCCCGCGTTTCGAGGCGTTCGGGCACCCGTTCCGAGCTTTTGCCCAGCGCAAGGATCAGGCCGACCGGTGCGCTGCAACAGGGCAATTCGACAATGCCGACCCCGCGAATCTCGAGCTTTCCGGTGATATTGGGTGGAGGGCAGGCGAGCAGTTGCGGGCCTTCCTTCACCAGCCGCACCCCATCATCGCCGATCAGGGTTGCGCCGCGATCGATCAATGCCAGCGCCAGGCTGGATTTTCCCGAACCCGGCCTCCCTTCAATCAGCAAAGCGCGGCCTGCAATCGCGACTGCGCTTGCTTGCATCAGGAGTTCGCTCTCGCTCATCGCAATGCGGGGAGGTCGAGCTTGAGGATTGCGCCGGACTTGCCGTCGGGCCTTGCGTCGGCAGTGAGCGCACCGTCATGCGCTTCGGCAATGGTGCGGGCGATGGCGAGCCCAAGCCCGGAGTGGTTGCCAAAATCCTCGCTCTCCGGACGGACCGAGTGGAACCGCCGGAACACCTTCTCGCGTGAATCTTCCGGTATGCCGGGACCGGAATCGGTTACAGTCAGCGTCACGCGCTCGCCATCATTGTCGACATGCACTTCGATCGGCGCATCGGGAGGCGAAAAGGAAACGGCATTGTCGAGCAGGTTCTCAACCACGCGCTCAAGCCGCTGTGCATTGCCCATGATATTGGCTGCCCAGCCGCTGGCGCTGAACGCGATGCTGCGATCCTGATTTTCTGCACGGGCTTCACGCGAGCCGATAATTGCCTGGACCAATTGGGCAAGATCGATCCGTTCGAGCGTAGCGCGCGACATCTCGGCATCTATCCGGCTCGCCTCGGAAATCTCCGTTACCAGCCGGTCGATCCGCCGGACATCATGGGTCGCGATATCGATCAGCTTGCGGCGCAGCTCTGAATCCTCGACGCGGGGAAGCGATTCGATTGCGCTGCGCAGCGAAGCGAGCGGGTTCTTGATTTCATGCGCCACGTCGGCGGCGAAGCTCTCGACGGCGTCGATGCGGTGCCTGAGCGCTCCTGTCATGTCGGAAACAGCGCGCGCCAGCAGGCCGATTTCATCGCGCCTTTCGGGAAGGCGCGGCACTTCGACGTCGCGCTCACGCCCCTGGCGCACGCGCACCGCAGCGCTGGCCAGCAGTCGCAACGGGGCAATGATCGTCCGGGCGAGGAAGAGCGAAAGCAGGATCGATGCTCCCAGCGTCAGCAGCACGGCTATGCCCAGCGTCGAACGCGCACTGCGGACCGATTCGGTAATGTCGACCGCGTTGCGCGTGGTCAGCAAGGTCGCGCCACGCAGCCCGACCGGCGCGGCGGCATTGATCACCGGCGAGCCGTCCGGTGCATCGCGTAACTGGATCTGTGAAAAGCCTTCCTGCCGCGCGCGCGCCAGTTCGGGCCAGGAATCGGCATTCGCCTCTTCCGGCTCGATATAGTCGGGGATCGGCTCCGCCCCGACGATCGTATCAACCGCCCGGTCGAGGATGCGGGCAAAATCCTCGTCCCATGGCTCTGCCACAGGATCGCTGAAGGTGAAGCTCGGTTCGTCCAGCGCAAAACTGTCTGCCCATAGCCGCCCCTCGGCATCGAACATACGCAGCCGCATATGCTGTTCCTTGCCGATCTGGACCAGCAGCGCTTCCTGGCGTTCGCGAGTTGCGCCCGCCAGAGCCTCTGCGGTGATCTGCGCTTCGATCCGCGCCAGCTTGTAGCGTTCGGACAAGAGTTGCTTGCGGTAGGAGTCGAGATAGAAGATGCCGCCGCCGAGCAGCGCCAGCGGCAGGATATTGACCGCCAGTATGCGTGACGTGAGCGAGAGCTTGCCGCTCCAGCTCAGTCGATCGGCAGAGCGAATCTCAGCCATCCGAGAAGCTGTAACCCGCGCCGTAAAGCGTATCGATCGCGCCAAACTCCGGATCGGCTACGCGAAACTTGCGGCGCATCCGCTTGATGTGGCTGTCAACCGTGCGGTCATCGACGAAAACGTCGTCGGGATAGGCGGCGTCCATCAACTGGTTGCGGCTCTTGATCACCCCCGGCCGCGCCGCAAGCGCTTCGAGGATCAGAAACTCGGTTACTGTCAGTGAGATGGGTTTGTCATCCCACGTAACCTGATGCCGGGCGGGATCCATGAACAGGCGACCACGCGTGAGGGCAGGGGCAGCCTGTTCGGTTTCAGGTTGTTCGCCGCCGAGCGAGCGGGTTGGATCGGAACGGCGCAGGATCGCCCGGATCCGAGCGAGCAGCAGGCGCAGGCTGAACGGTTTGGCAATGTAGTCGTCCGCACCCAGTTCCAGCCCGACTTCTTCGTCGCGCTCGTCATCCTTGCTGGTAAGGAAAATTACCGGGATGGCGGAATGCTCGCGCATCTTCCGCAGCAGTTCCAGCCCGTCCATCTTGGGCATCTTGATATCGAACACCGCCAGGTCGGGCGGGTTGTCGAGCAACGCTCTCAACGCTGTCTCACCATCGGAATAGACGCGGGTAACGAAGCCTTCCGCCTGCAAGGCGATGGAAACGGTGGTCAGGATATTGCGATCGTCATCGACCAGCGCGATCACGGTCTCCTCTTGCGCGGCCGGTGCTTCGCTCTCGTCTTCGCCCATCGCCATCCTTTCCGCTCGATGCGTGTGCAGACGGGTAGCGCTTTACTTGTCGCGAAACAACGCAACTACGCAGTGCTAGCGCTAACAAATTGCAATCGGCGGGAAGGCGGTTTGACGTGGCGTCCGCTCGCCTCTACAGGACTCGCCGAAAGCGCGCATACGATTGCACAGCCAGCGATTGAAGGGCGCGATTACCGCTTATCCCGGCCTAACCGGATCAATTCGCAGGAGAATTGCGTGTCCACCCCGCTTGCATACCCTCTGACTAGTCAGGGCATTGAAACCAAAGCAGAAATCATCCCCAATCTGGAGACGGCGCAGCTCGTCGAGCATGCCCTCCGCAATGGGGAAGGCGAACTTTCGCGTCATGGTGCGCTGGTGGTGAAGACGGGGCAGCACACGGGCCGTTCGGCCAAGGACAAATTCATCGTACGCGACGCCGAAACCGAGGATAGCGTGTGGTGGGGTGACGTAAATGTGTCGATGACGCCCGAACATTTTGCTGCGCTGAAAGAAGATTTCCTTTCTGCCGTTGCAGCGAAGGAAAAGCTCTATGTTGCGGACCTGTTCGGCGGCTCGCAGCCGGAACATCGCGTCAAAGTTCGCGTCATCAACGAGCTTGCCTGGCACAATCTTTTCATCCGCACGCTGCTGGTACGGCCGACTTCAAGCGAGCTTGCGGATTTCACGCCCGAATACACAATCATCGACCTGCCCACCTTCCGCGCGGATCCCGAACGGCACGGCTGCCGCACGGGAACTGTGATCGCGGTCAATCTGACTGAAAAGCTGATCCTGATCGGCGGCACAGCCTATGCCGGCGAGATGAAGAAGAGCGTGTTCGGCATTCTCAACTATCTGCTCCCGACCAAGGGTGTGATGCCGATGCACTGTTCCGCCAATGTCGGGCAGGATGGCAAGACGGCAGTGTTCTTTGGCCTGTCGGGCACCGGCAAGACCACGCTTTCGGCCGATGCCAGCCGCACGCTGATCGGCGATGACGAGCATGGCTGGTCGGACACTGCGGTCTTCAACTTCGAAGGCGGCTGCTACGCCAAGATGATCAAGCTTTCGGCGGAGGCCGAGCCGGAAATCTATGCCACCACCCGCATGTTCGGCACCGTGCTGGAAAACGTGGTGATGGACGAGGAAACGCGCGAACTGGACTTCGACGACAACTCGCTGGCCGAGAACAGCCGTGGTGCCTATCCGATCGAATTCATTCCGAACTCTTCGGAAGAGAACCTCGGCCCGGTTCCGTCGAATGTTATCATGCTGACCGCCGATGCGTTCGGCGTGCTGCCTCCGATCGCGCGGCTGACGCCCGACCAGGCGATGTATTATTTCCTCTCGGGCTACACCGCCAAGGTCGCCGGAACCGAGATCGGCGTAACCGAGCCCGAAGCGACTTTTTCGACCTGTTTCGGCGCGCCTTTCATGCCGCGTCATCCCAGCGTTTACGGCAATCTGCTGAAGGAGCGCATTGCCAAGGGCGGGGTGCAGTGCTGGCTGGTCAATACCGGCTGGACCGGTGGAAAATATGGCACGGGCAACCGCATGCCGATCAAGGCGACTCGCGCACTGCTCAATGCCGCGCTGGACGGTTCGCTCAATAATGCAGAGTTCCGCATTGATCCGAACTTCGGCTTCGAAGTTCCGGTTGCGGTGCCCGGTGTCGACAGCGCGATCCTGGATCCGCGCTCAACCTGGGCCGACAAGGAAGATTTCGATCGAACGGCGGCCAAGCTGGTCAGCCTGTTCATCGAGAATTTCGCACAGTTCGAAGGTCACGTAGACGAAGGCGTCCGCCAGGCGGCGCCGCACAACACCGTCGCAGCCTGACCTTCCAATAGTTGGGAGAGAGGCCCCGTCCCACTGGGGCGGGGCCCATTCTTTTCCGGCTCAGTCGAGCATTTCGGCGGGTACATTGCCGCCGTTCTTCGCGATTTCCTGCATGGTCGCCTTGTGCAGCCAGATATTGTCTTCTGCGGTGCCCGAATAGTCGGTGTTGCCAAGCTCGTGAGCGAGTTCCTTGCGGTTGTCATAGCTCGGATCAAGTCCGACGAGCTTGAACAGGTCGACGATCGACGTGCGCCAATTCAGATTGTCAGCACCGGGCATGGCCGAAAGGCGCGCCGCCACATCGACTTCTGAAATGGGAGCAGGGGCAGCCGACTCTGCCGCAGGCGCCTCGGCGCCAGCACCGGATTCTTCCTTGTCGCCAGTGCCGAAAATCGCGTTCTTGATGGTCGAAAAGATTCCCATTTCAATTTCTCCATTTTTCCTGCCCGAAATCAGGGCGTTAAAGAGCTGACATGCCTTGTGTGTTGTATTGGAATAGTGGCATAATGATGTCAGTTGTTGACCGGAACCGGTCATGAGAGAGGGCATATCCGATGAATCTTGGACAGATGTTGAACGAAACCGGCGCAATCGGCAGCATTGCGCAGGAACTGGGCGTGGACGAAGGTGTCGCGCGAACAGCGGCAGGTGCGCTGCTGCCAGCAATCGTTGCGGGGATGGGCCGCAGCGCGACAGCCGGTTCCGGCGGCGATCCGCTCGGCGGACTGGGCGGCCTGGCAGGTGCGATCCTTGGCGGTGGCGGTGGCGGACTGCTTGAATCGGTGCTCGCGCCCAAGCCAACGCCGTCTCAACAGGGTAACGATATCCTCGGCAATATTTTCGGCAGTAAGGACGTGAGCAGATCGGTCGCAGGTGAAGTCGCCGCCGTTACCGGACTGGACGAAACGATGCTCAAGAAAATGCTCCCGCTGCTGGCGATGGCAGTAGCAGGTTATCTGGCGCAGAAGGGCTCCGGTAGCTCTGGCGCTGGCGCATCCGGGCAGCCAAACCTTGGCGGCATTCTGGGTTCGATAATCGGCGGTCTTGCATCGCGCTGATCCGCGCGCAAGATTTGGAGCCCCATTCCTGCAAGGCCGCGGGATCCACTTCTATTCGGTTGTATTGTCGTCTCCGCTGACGACATCGTTCATGACGCCGAAGTCGTGGAATGGCTGGTCTTGCGGAGCGGCTTCAAGCGCATTCAGGAGCAGCTCTGCCTGACTGGCAAATGTGCCGCCATGCGGATCGTGGGCGATCGGCATGAGCATGTGCCTCGCCAGGGGAATTCGACCCTCCTGTGCTTCCATCACCGCAACCTGGAACGCCAGGCCAAGGTCAAACGGCGCAAGTTCCGCCGCGCGTTCCAGCGCAAGTTTGGCATTTTCAGGCGGTTCCCGCCCGCGCTCTGCGAAGCTGCGATAGTAGTAAATGAGCGGCAGGGGATGGTCGTTCTCTATCGCATTGAGCGCCGAGAAGGGCTTCATCGCCACCTGGTACGCGGCGTCCGGATCATCCGCATCCGCCGCCTTTTCGAACAGCGCGTATCCTTTTTGCACATAAGCGTTCTTTGAGCCTGGTTCCAAAGCGATGGCGCGGTCCGCGGCGGCGATTGCAGCATCGGGATTGCCTGCATCGAACTCAGCCTCTGCCAGGGCAGTCAATACACCGGCATCATCGGGAAATTTCGCCGCCACCTCTCGCGCATCCACCACAAGTTCCTGTGCGCTCTTCTGGTCCACGCCGCGCTGCGAGCGAATCATCACCGGCATCATCTCGCCCATGCCTTCGCTCAGGCGCGTGACCGTGATCGGACCAATCGGGAGCTCGTCGCCGGGTATGTTGTAGGTCAGCATCCGTCTGGAACGCAGATATTTATCGAGATCTTTCTGGAGCTGGTCGAGGTCGCCAAACGCTGCCCTGGCGGCATCGGGTGACGCAGAGCCTTTGGCCAATCGGATCCAATAATCCTGAAATTGACCGGTTCGTTCTTCCGAGAAGATCAGATAGTGATAGAGCAACCAGCTGCGGCCATAGAAAGCATCATAACGATTGCTCTTGCGTGCGGCATAGAGTTCTTCGTCCAGCAGTTCATGCACGGTCACATCGTCGGCATAGTTTAGTTCCCCGGCACGGTGGTTGGCGGGCCTTCCGATCAGGACGCGACCGTCTTTTTGAAAGCTAGCCGAGGCGAAGAATTCGGCTGCGCCCTCACTCATCCAGCGGGGCATTGCAAATCGGCTGGAGGAGATCAGGTAATGATGGGCGTATTCATGCAGAAGCGTGATAAGGGTATTATCAGGCTCTCGTCCGTTAGGTCGCACATTCTGCACGAAGGCGCGTGAACCACCCGCTCTCGGCACATAGAAGCCTTGCAGATACTTCGAATTCCAACCGGCAAGTTCCTGCACATCGCGTTCGGAACCGACAGCAAAGATTGTCACACGATTGGATGGGCTCGGCTTCTCCAGCTTCTTGGAGGTCACAGTGACCATTGCCGCGTGATAGCGTTCGAGCAATTCCGCGAACTTTGCGAGGTCTTTCGGGCTGTCCTCTGCATAGATCACAAAATGATCGCTTGACGCCTTGTGCCAATCAGCCTTTGCGGACACCGGGCCTGCGGCCAATACGGTGACGATCGTCAACAACAAGATCTTACGCAGCATACTTCAGTCAGCCCCCATTCATCGCGGTTTCATGGTAATGCGACTAGTTGTCTGACTATAACACTTTGCAAATAGTAGGCTAGCCTCTAGCGCGTTCGATATAGCGCGAAACATTCTTTGCCAGAACGTTCATGGGTGCATTGCCGCCCAGTACCACTGCATCATCGAATGCCTTGAGATCGTAAACCGGGCCAAGTTCTTCCTGTGCCCGTTTACGCTGCTTCAGAATTTCCATCTTGCCGACGAGATAGGCACAGGCCTGACCCGGCCAGCTGCAATATCGTTCGATTTCGGATACGGTTTCGGGCACCGATAGCGCCACCTCATCGAGGAAGAAGTCGATCGCCTGTTGGCGGGACCATTGCTTCGCATGCAGGCCTGTGTCCGTGACCATGCGCGCCGCGCGCCATGCAACCTTTTGCAGATATCCCAGCTGGCCCGCCGGATTTCCTTCATAGGCGCCCAATTCCTCAGCCAACTGCTCGCCATAAAGTGCCCATCCTTCGGAAAAGGCGCTAAAGCTCAGCGTGGAGCGGATAAGGGGCAAGCGGTTGGAGAACTCGCCTTCCCACACATGGCCGGGAATGGTTTCGTGAAAGATCAGCGAAGGCAGGTCGAATTTGCGATGCAGTTCGGTGGTGTGCAGATTGATCCACATCCGGCCGGGTATACTGCCATCCTTGCTGCCGCTACCTCCATAGGCACTAGGCGCGCCGGGCTCTTCGGACGGAGGCAGTCGACGGACTTCCAGCTTCGGATCGACCAGCGTGTTGAAGGCGCGTGGCATTTGCGCCTTGATCCATTCGATCCGCTCATGGATGAAATCCATGATTTCCTTGCGGCCCGGATCGCCCTCCGAAAATTTGTAGCGAGGATCGTCTCGCAATGCCTGCACCCGCTTGCCGACACTGCCGCTGCCGTATCCGATCTGGCGAAGAATCCGGTCCATTCGCGATTGAACATCCCGCAATTGCTCCAGGCCCTGTTTGTGAATCTCCGCAGGCGAAAGGTTTGTCGTCGTCGCTGCGCTGAGCGCCCAGGCATACCATTCCTCGCCATGCGGTTGGCTCCACATGCCGGGATCGCTGCCAGCGATTGCGCGCTCAGCTTTGAGTTCTGCAAGCTGGTCCTCGAGCGCCTTGGAAATCGCATCGCGTTCCAACATCGCTACCTTGTCTGCGTAGCTTTCAGGCAGATTTTTCTCTGCCAGTCTCGCGCGCATGGGCGCAGCGAAGAGTTCGCCCGCCTTTGCACTGGTCAGCGTGCGTTCGATCTGCGCTATGGCCTTGTCGAGAAGGAAATCGGGTGGGACGACGCCCATCGCGCGCGCCGACTGCATCCGGGTCAATTCGCCGGCAAATGAGTCTGGTACGGCTTCCATCCGCGCGGTGAAGGCATCGGCATCTGCCATGTCGTTCAGCGGCTGGGTGGAGTCCATAAAGCGCGGCAGGTCGAGATAGTTGCCGACATTCTGGATCACGACATAGGGCGCATTGCGCCAGCCGCCGACGGCGACATCACCATAGGGTAGCGCAAACCCTTCGAGCGCCTTGGAATAGGCGCTCTCGACCACTTCGAGGCTTGTCACCGTCTCGTCGGAGAGGCCTTCGCGCGGATATTTGCGGACGAGCGCAAGATCACCGCGGAGTTGATCGGCGAGGGCCGCGATACCCGCCGGCGATTGATCTGCGAGCTTGCCACGCAGTGCAGCATATTTGCCGGTATCGACGCCGAGGCTGGTTGCCCCCGCGGGCGAGTGTTCGAGCAGGCTGTAAGCCACTCCGTCGAGCAGGTGGTCGGCCCCGATCTGGCGCGCCTCGTCCAGCGCTCCGGGCCGGATACGGTCGACCGAGGTGCAGCCGGTGAAGGTAAGGGCAGTGGTAGCGCTAAGCCCGGCAAGGGTCTGGCGGCGCGATAGTTTCATTTGCATCTTTGTCATTGCGCGTGTGTGGCGCGGTCGATGCAGCCTGTCAAAGGTGCGCTTAACGGCAGCGGCTCCAAGCGGGCTTTGCAGTGCAGGAAAGAGCCACTAACCTGGCGCAATGGGCACAGTTCTCTCGATCGTAATGCTGGCCGCTGTCGCTCTGGTGGCGGGTGCATTCATATTGTATCGCCGGACAGGTGAGGCGAAACAGCCATTGTTGATGCTGCTCCTGGCGCTGATCGCGCTGATCAATGTCGCAATCTGGACGGTGCCCGACGCGAGCGGCGAAGCGCCGCTCACGCAGGTTGAAGGCGATTAGTCAGGAAGCTCCCAGCGAATCGCGCTGGAATAGCTTCCGGCGGCAGGATTGCCTTGGTCATCCTTCGCCGGTTTGAAACGCGCCCGCTTGGCTATGAGCTGGCACGTCGCCCGATCCAGCGCCTCGTGTCCGGTCGATTTGGTGATGCGGCAATCGCTCACCTTGCCATTGGCCGCGATTTCGAGCTTGAATCTGGCTGTCCCTGACATGTTCTCCAGCGCCCAACGAGGCTTGTAGTCTTCGTCTGTGACCCAACGAGAAGGATCATTGCGCGGCACTGCCACCACCGGCTTGATGCCAGGTATGACCGGCGGCCCGAAATCCTTGATCGGCGGAACGATCTTGAGGCCAAGGTCGTCGCTGATTGGCGGGAGTTCTGTCGTCGTGTGGATGAAGTCCGGTTCCTGCGGGAGCGGATCCGGTATCGGCGGCGTGAAAATCGTCGAATTGGCGGGCGTGGGATCGCGCTCGGGCCTGGGCTCAGGCGGTGGGGGCGGTGGCAGCGGAACCGTGACAGTATAGCCTTCCAGTCCCTCGTCTTCCGGTGGCGTGAACTCGCCAACCGCCAGCCCCGCCAACAGGATTGCGGCAAGTCCGGCGTGCACCACCACCACTCCCGCCATTCCGGCACCTCGATCGCGCGCGCTGCGTCTGTCTGTGAAAGCCATGCTTCGCTCCTCTCCAGTTTCGGAGGCCGGACATTCGATGCCGGACTCCTCCAACTAGAAATGTTACAACATAACATTATGGAATGCAAATGCGCGATGCGCATGCGCGAAGTTACGCGCCGGGGCACGGAGGCTGAGCGTGGAGCTGCCGCTGCTTCATTGCCGCCGCCAAATGGCCGGTCAGCGGGGCTTCTGCCCCTTTCAGTAGCAGTTATAGATCACTTGATCGGGCAGGCGGGATCGAGCCGGAAATCGAGGTAATTGTCCGCCGATGCCATCATGTCTTCGAGTTCGTTCTCGAAGAAGTGGTTGGCACGCGGAATTTCCTCGTGATGGATCGTGATGTGCTTTTGCGTGCGCAGCTTGTCGACCAGCTTCTGCACAGCGCTCGGCTGCACAACCGTATCGGCCGCGCCCTGAATGAAGATGCCCGAGGCAGGGCAGGGGGCGAGGAAGCTGAAGTCATACATGTTTGCAGGTGGCGCGACCGAGATGAAGCCGCGCACTTCGGGGCGGCGCATCAGCAGCTGCATACCGATCAGCGCGCCGAAGCTGTATCCGGCGACCCAGGTCGTCTGCGCTTCGGGATGGATTGACTGCACCCAGTCGAGCGCCGCAGCGGCATCGCTCAGTTCGCCAATGCCATTGTCGAAGCTGCCCTGGCTGCGGCCAACACCGCGAAAGTTGAAACGCAGCGTGGCAAAGCCGCGGTTGGCGAAGGTCTGGTAGAGACGCTGAACGATACGGTCGTTCATCGTGCCGCCACCCTCGGGATGGGGGTGGAGGATCATTGCCACGGGCGCGCGCGGGCGCGGGGGCGGGGAGAAACGACCTTCGAGACGGCCTTCGGGGCCGGGGAAGATGACTGAGGGCATCGAGAGTTACCTACCAGAGATGTGCGTGTCCTCACGGGCCGGGTGGCGCGCGGGAAGTCGCGGGCTATATAGGGTTTGAAGCAAAAATCGCAATCTTTAAGGCCGCGTCCCATTCCCGAACGCATCTATCTCGATCACGCCGCAACCAGCCCGCTGCGTCCCGAAGCGAAAGCGGCGATGGATGAGGGCATTGCGATCTGGGCCAATCCATCGAGCCCGCATGCCGAAGGGCGCAAGGCGCGCGCTGCCCTTGAGGATGCGCGCGAGCGGATCAAGGCGGCGCTGGGATTGGGCCAAATAGCAAAAGACTATGAGCTGATTTTCACGAGCGGCGCGAGCGAGGCTGCGGCACTCGTGTTGCACAACGCGCAAGCTGGCGCGCGGCTGGTGAGCGCGGTCGAACATGACTCGATTTTGGGCACTGCGCCAGATGCCGAGCGGCTTCCGGTGCGCCCCGATGGCGCGCTGGATCTGGAAGTGCTGCGAGAGGCTGTGCAGCGCGAGCGCCCGCTGGTCGCTGTTCAGTCGATCAATTCGGAGACGGGCAATGAGCAGCCGGTACTGGAAATTGCCGAGATAGCGCATGAGGCCGGAGGGCTGTTCCTATGTGATTGTGCCCAAAGCGCAGGGAAATGGCCGATTCCACCGAACGCTGACCTGACGATTGTCTCCGCACACAAATTCGGTGGTCCGATCGGGGTCGGCGCGCTGCTGGTGAAGGATTACGCCATGCTCAAGCCGACTGGCGGGCATGAGCGCGGATACCGGCGCGGAACCGAGAATCTGCCCGGAGTGCTTGGCATGGCGGCGGCGCTGGAAGCGGCGAACGATCCCTATGTCGCGCCCGAAGTGCTGGAGCCGCTCGACCAGCTGGCCGAGGAGGTGCGTGTGGCCGGCGGCACATGGCTGACCGACCAGCTTTCCAATCCCACACCCTACATCCACGCCATCGCCATGCCCAACATGTCTGCCAGCGCGCAGGTGATGCGTTTCGACATGGCGGGAATCGCAGTGTCGCAGGGCAGCGCCTGCTCCTCAGGCACGATGAAAACCAGCCATGTGCTGCAGGCGATTGGGCTGGACGACGAGCTTGCTTCGCGCGTGATCCGTGTCAGCACCGGCTGGAATACGACGCGCGAAGAGGTGGAACGATTCTGCGAGGTCTGGCTGGAACTGGCGAAGCGGTAATCCATCAGGCAGCGGTGCGGTCCATTGAAAACTGGCAGATGGAATACTTCTCTTGCCGCGCAATAACTGTATAGAGCTGAGACATGATCTATCTCGACTATCAGGCCACAACACCGCTCGCTGCCGAAGCGCGTGATGCCATGCTGCGCTGGCTGGGTGGGGCGGAGAGCGACACATTCGGCAATCCGCATTCGCCGCATCGGATGGGCCGCATGGCGGCTGCCACTGTTGAGGCTGCGCGCGAGAAAATCGCAGCGCTATTTCCGCCCGGCGGTCGCATCGTCTTTACCGGCAATGCCTGCGAAGCGATCAACCTGGCGATGCGTGGTTCGGCCTCGCGGCGAAAGCCTGGAATTGCCTTCAGTGCTATCGAACATGCGGCGGTACGGGATACTGCCTTTGCCTTGGGCAATTGGCACGAAATCCCGGTCGACGCGAAGGGAAAGGCCGATAGCGGCGATGCGCTGTCGGAAGACACCGGGCTGGTCGCGGTCATGGCGGTGAACAATGAGATCGGCACGATCCAGGGCCTGGCTCCCTGGCGCGAAAAGGCACGCGAGGCGGGCGCACTGCTGCTGGTCGACGCGGTGCAATCCTATGGCAAGATCCACGTTGAAGAGGCGGACCTGATCGCGATCAGTTCGCACAAGGTCTATGGCCCCAAGGGTGTCGGCGCGCTCTGGGTCCGTGACGGGCTCGAGCTCGATCCGCAGGTGACGGGCGGGCTGCAGGAAGGTCTGCGTTCTGGCACGCTCAGCCCTGCGCTGATCGCGGGTTTCGGCGCGGCAGCGCAGCTAGCTCAAGAGCGCATGGAAGCGGACGCAGCACATCTCGAAGCACTGTGGACGCGCGCACGCGAATTGTTCGAGGACTGGACGCTTAACGGCAGCGCAGATGCACGCTGGCACGGCAATCTCAATATCCGCAAGGACGGGCTCGACGTCGCCCGCCTGATATCCGAATGCCGTGATGTGATGTTCAGCGCAGGAAGCGCTTGCGCCAGCGGATCGGGCAGGCCCAGTCATGTGCTCAAGGCGATCGGTTTGACCGATGCTCAGGCCAAAAGCTCTATCCGGATCGGAATGGGGCGCTATACGACGCTCGACGAAATCGAAACCGCGGCAAAAGCCATCAATGCAGCGGCAAAGGAGCAGGGTTTGTGAGCATTCGTGTGAATTTCATCGATCCGCAGGGCCACACAGTGGAAGCGGACGGTGAGGTCGGCGAAAATTTGCTGCGGTTGGGACAGGCCAAGGGCCTGCCGCTGGAGGGCACTTGCGAAGGGCAGATGGCTTGCTCGACCTGCCACGTGATCGTCGATCCCGAATGGTTCGGCAAACTGCCCGGAGCCTCTGACGAAGAGGAAGACATGCTGGATTTCGCTGCCGGGGTGAAACGGACCAGCCGCCTCTCCTGCCAGATCGAGCTGACGCAGGAGCTGGATGGTCTGACCGTTACCGTCCCCGCAGAGGCGCACGACATGCAGCGGATGTGAGGAAGAGGCATTTTCTGATTACGCCGTTCAAGGAATAGGAGAACCAGGATCGCGGGCGTGCCACAGCTCCGGTCAATTGGTCACGGGCAGGTAGTTGAGCCACTTCGCAAGCGAACTGACCCTTTCGACAAACAAGTCTTTGGCTTCGATATGGGCTAGCTCCTGAGTCGGAAGATCCACTGTCCCATCCGTTCCTGTGGAAATTGCTCTCCCTTCGGTTCAATTCGAATGCTAGATGTGCGGGCCATGTCTGATACGGACTCGGCGCGCGACCTTGATCGCATCTCCCGCCGCAAGGCATTGCTGCTGCTGTCATCGTCAATTTTCCTGGCGACCTGTGGCGGTGGTGGAGGCAGAGGCGGTGGCGGCTCGCCCACGCCGACCCCAACGCCGACTCCGACCCCAACACCGACGCCTACACCCACTTCAGGGCCTGCCTGGTTTGGCTATGGGCGGGATGCGCAGCATACCGGCCAAAGCGACATCGCATCGCAGGATTTGGGAGTCATTGCCTGGTCAACTCCGGTCGATCTGGCGCCGCAATATACGCCATCGGGAGCTCTGCTCACGCATTATGGCTCACCGATCGTCACGACCAACAATACGGTGGTCCTGCCGGTGAAGACCACTGCGACCGGAAGCCTGCGTATTGAAGGCCGCAATGGCGCAAGCGGGGCGCTGATCTGGTCGGCAACTACGGATTATGTGTTTCCGCCTCATAATTGGGTCCCGCCGTACAATCCGCAATTGACCGCGCAGGGGCGGCTCTATGCTCCGGGCGCGGGCGGAAAACTGCTGATGCGTACAGATGCCGATGCTGCGACAGGTACGCTGACGCCTGTCGTGTTCTTCGGCGAAGCCACTTACAACGCAGACCCGGCAACCTATGACACCACAGTGTTCATCAACACGCCGCTCACTGCTGACGCCGCGGGCAATATCTTCTTCGGCTTCCATGTGACGGGCGCAAACCCGGCTGGTCTCGTCAGCGGTATCGCTCGGGTCACGCCCGCAGGGGTCGGTACCTGGGTAGGTGCGGCCGCCGCAGCGGGCGATGGTTCGATCGAGAAGCCGGCAATGAACTGTGCGCCGGCAATTTCGAACGATGGCGGCACTGTTTACATTGCGGTCAACCAGCCTCGCGTGTCGGGGGTGGTGCAGACGGGCTATCTGCTGGCGCTTGACAGCACAACGCTGGCGACGCGGGCCAAGGTAGCGCTGGTGGACCCCAATCTGGGCACCGGCGCGCGTATCAGCGACGATGGCACAGCCGCGCCCGTCGTCGGGCCGGACGACAAGGTTTACTACGGTGTGCTGGAGGCGCAATTCCCCACCCACAATGCGCGTGGCTGGCTGCTTCAGTTTGATGCGCAGCTCGATCCGGCGGGCGTGCCGGGAAGTTTTGGCTGGGACGTTTCGCCCAGCATCATCCCGGCTTCCATGGTGCCGTCCTATTCCGGCTCCGCCAGCTATCTCATCGCGGTCAAATACAACAATTACAATGGCGTCGGGACCGGTGACGGACTGAACCGGCTCGCGATCCTCGACCCGACCGGGAGCCAGGCCGATCCAATCATACCGAGCGTGACGGTGATGAGCGAAGTGCTGACGATTCTTGGCCCCACGCTCGATGGCGGATCGGCGACTGCAAGGCGCGAATGGTGCATCAACACCATGGCTGTCGATCCCGAACGCAATTCGGTGCTTGCCAACAATGAGGACGGGAAGATGTACCGGTGGGATCTCTCGACCAACACGCTCTCGCAGAACATCCGGCTGACCTCCGGACTTGGCCAGGCCTATACGCCGACGCTGGTTGGTGCCGACGGCGGAGTCTATGCGATCAACAATGCAACCCTGTTTGCGATCCGCGCCAGCTGATCATTGGCCAAAGGGTTCGCGGCGGAATGGATCGCCGAATCGCTCGTCAGCAATCAGCACCGGATCATTGAGCGTATTCAGAAAGGCAACCAGTGCTGCGCGATCGGCTCCGCTGAGCGACAGCCGCTGTGGACGCGAGCCCTGCTTCAGACGCGGATCAAGCGCAGAGCCATCCTCAATTCCGCCGACGTAGAAATCAATCACCTGTTCAAGCGTCTCAAATCGGCCGTCGTGCATATAGGGCCCGGTCAATCCGACATTGCGCAGAGACGGTGCCTTGAACCGCCGGGTCTCGCCTGCATCAAGCCCGTTGCTGCCCGCGTTTCCTTCCAGCGCGAAGGTTGGCGGGAGATGGCAAGCCGAGCATCCCGCACCGCCCCGGTCCACGCCGGTCATGAACAGATATCGGCCGCGATTTTGCTGCGGCGTGAAATTGGGCAGGTCGACGTCCAGCGCCCGGTTTGGTGCCTCCGCTGAAAAGACCTTCGCATAACCTTCGTCCCAGCGGCTCGAGCTTGAAACCATGGCCCGCACGAATTGGGCAAGTGCGCGTTGAATACGCGGTTCACTTATCTTCGATGTGCCAAAAGCCCATTCGAACAGCTCGGGATAATATTCGGTCCGGTCCAGTTTTGCGATCAGGTCGTCAATGTCGCCTGCGGCACCTCCCCAGCCAAGCTCAACCAGGCTGTGGATCGGGTCGCTCACCTGATCTTCCACGGTCTTTGCGCGTCGGTCCCAGAACGCCGTGCCGGGTTGCCAATAGCGCAAATTGGCCAGCCGCATCGAGTGGGCTTCAGTAGTGGCTGCGCTGCTGATCCCGTTGCTGAACCGCATAGGGTCGGTAAATCCGAACGACTGCTGGTGGCAGGACGCGCAGGACGCACGGTCATTCGTGCTCAATCGAAGATCGTAAAACAGAACCCGGCCCAGTGTCGCGATCCGATCGTCAGGCGGGTTCGATGCAGGGCTGTTGTCTAGTACCGAAACCGTTCGATCGAAATAGGCTGGCAATTCGGGCGAGGCGTAGTTCGCAACTCTGGCAAAGTCGATCGTGGTGGCTTCTCTTACGCCGTCCGGAGTTACCGCGGTCTGGCCACTTTCCGGGTTGCTGCATGAAGCCAGCGCGAGCGGCAATGCGAGCGAGAGGATGAATGTGGTGAGGCGCATGTCCTGCAATCTGTATGACCGATCGCTGCGTAGAGCTACTCTGAAGCTGGATCATTCGCCAACAGGCATCGACAACCCTGCAAGGCGATTTGGCCCATTCCTGTGGAAACGCCTCTCCCACAGCGGCGCGCGCGTTGCTAAGCGCGTGAGCAATGTCTGACGTGATTGATATGCCCGAGCCCGATCCCTTTGACGCTATCGTAGATGCGCCGTTCGATTCCGCGCTGGAAGAACGCTATCTCGTCTATGCGCTCTCGACCATTACCGCGCGCTCGCTGCCTGATCTGCGTGATGGGTTGAAGCCGGTTCACCGTCGCTTGCTGTGGGCGATGCGGCAATTGAAGCTCGATCCGAATAGCGCATTCAAGAAGAGCGCGCGCGTGGTCGGTGACGTGATCGGCAAGTACCACCCGCATGGTGATGCGTCGGTCTATGATGCGATGGTTCGCCTGGCGCAGGATTTCGCGCTGCGTTATCCGCTGGTCGAGGGACAGGGCAATTTCGGCAATATCGATGGCGATAATGCCGCCGCCTATCGCTACACCGAAGCGCGACTGACCAAGACCGCCTTGCAGTTGATGCAAGGCCTCGACGAAGGCACGGTCGATTTCATCCCGACCTACAATGGCGAAGAGCAGGAGCCGGAGATATTCCCCGGCCTGTTCCCCAATCTGCTCGCCAATGGGGCCAGCGGGATCGCGGTAGGCATGGCGACCAATATTCCCAGCCACAATGTGGCCGAGATTATCGACGCCACGCTGGAATTGATCGACAATCCGCATGTCGAACACGCGCGGCTGATGGAACTGTTTCACGGGCCCGATTTCGCGACCGGCGGCCAGATCGTGGACCCGCCGGCCCAGATCGCGGACGCCTATGAGACGGGGCGCGGTTCGTTCCGGGTGCGCGGTGTCTTCCACGCCGCCGAAGCGGACAAGGCAGAGGATCGCGATGCAGGCATCGAACGGCTTGGCGGGGGCCAGTGGCAACTCGTCATTTCGGAAATCCCCTACCAGGTCCAGAAGGGCAAGCTGATCGAGCAGATCGCACAGGCGATCGCCGACAAGAAGCTGCCGATCCTGGACGATGTGCGCGACGAGAGCGATGAGCAGATCCGTATCGTGCTGGTCCCGCGCAGCCGCAATGTCGATCCTGAACTGCTCAAGGAATCGCTGTTCAAGCTGACCGATCTCGAAACGCGCTTCGGCCTTAACCTCAATGTGCTCGACGCTACGCGCACGCCGATGGTGATGGGCCTGAAGGAACTGCTGCAGAACTGGACCGCGAGCCAGATCGACATTCTCCAGCGCCGCAGCCAGCACCGGCTGGACCAGATCGCGCGGCGGCTGGAACTGGTCGAAGGCTACATCATCACCTTCCTCAATCTCGACCGCGTGATCGAGATCATCCGCTACGAGGACGATCCCAAAGCGGTGATGATGGAGGAATTCAAGCTCACCGAGCGACAGGCCGAAGCGATCCTCAACATGCGGCTCCGCAGCTTGCGCAAGCTTGAGGAAATGCAGCTGCGGCAGGAGAAGGACGAGTTGCTGGCGGAGCAGGACGAGCTCGAAAAGCTGCTCGGATCGCCCGCACGCCAGCGCACGCGTTTGAAGCGCGACCTCAATGCGCTGCGCAAGGAATATGGTGAGGACACCGCGCTGGGCCGCCGCCGCACGCGGATCGAGGAAGCAGCGCCCGCGGTCGAGTTCAGCATGGACGCGATGATCGAGAAGGCGCCGGTCACGGTGATACTCTCGAAAAAGGGCTGGATTCGCGCGGCCAGCGGGCATGTCCCGCTCGACCAGGAGTTCAAGTACAAGGAAGGCGACGAGCTGGGCTTCATCGCCCATGCCCAGACCACCGACAAGATCCTGATCGCAGCGGAGAACGGGCGCTTCTACACACTTGGTGCTGACAAGCTCCCCAGTGCGCGCGGCTTTGGCGAGCCCGTGCAGTCGATGATCGACCTCGAGGCGGAAACCCGCGTCGCAGGCATGGTGGTGCACAAGCCCGAGGGCCGGTTGCTGCTTGCCTCAAGCACGGGCAAGGGCTTCGTCGCGGAAACCAGTGAATTGCTGGCCGAAACGCGCAAGGGCAAGCAGGTGGTCAACCTCAAGGGCGATGCCAGGTTGGTTGTCATGCGTCAGATCGGCGAAGGACATGACCATGTCGCCTGCGTGGGCGAGAACCGCAAGCTGGTCGTGTTCAACCTGGAAGAAGTGCCCGTGCTGGGCCGTGGCCAGGGCGTGATGCTGCAACGCTATCGTGACGGCGGGCTTTGCGATGCCAAGACCTTCGTTCTGGCGGACGGGCTGAGCTGGCAGATGGGCGGGAAGGGCGATCGCACCCGGACCGAGAGCGATATCTGGCAATGGAAGGTCGCGCGCGGCGCGGCGGGCCGGATGCCGCCGCAGGGCTTCCCGAAGGACAATCGCTTCTCGGGAGAGTGACCCTCCCGGCAATAGAAAAAGGGCCGCAGGCGCATCCGCCCACGGCCCTCAATCAACCCAGCGGTTCGAGCTTACTGGTTGCTGACAGTCGCGCCGTCGATCTGGGCGAGCGTGAACAGCGCCATCAGCGCGCCGCTCCCGTCGACCGCAAAATGCTCGCGCTTGAGCGTGACGAGGCCAGCTTCGCGTTCGACAACGACAGCATCGGTTTCGTCATTGATTTCCTTGACCATCCCCGCCGATTGCCCGTCTGCACTCACAACAGAAGCGCCGACCAGCAGCGCGGCGTCACGCTTGGCGGCAGCGGCAGCGACCTGCTGGTCCATCATCTGGTTGAGCTGAACCTTGGTGACGGTAATGGTCGGTCCGGTTTCACCTTCGCCAAAGGATGCAAGGCCCAGCGGGACCTTGTGCTTGCCCGTGTCGAGCACTGCCTGGCCATTGGCCACGCTTTCAATCGTTCCGACAGGATTGCCTTCGGGGCCATAAACGGTTGCACCGGCCTGTACATCGGCAGCGCTAGCCGCGATCGGGGTCGCCGCCAGGGCGGTGGCCAGGATGGCAAGCTTCGCGAATTTCATTCAATCTCTCCAATTTCTCAACTTCAATAGCGCCGCCAACCGTTGTCCAGTAGCGGCGCCGGCGACCTCGGGATGAATTGTCTGGCATGCCGAATAGGGCCGGCTCGCCATATGTGCAGGGCACACAAAGGGCCCTTGCGGTGACGCGCCATAGCTAAAAGCAGGGCGGCGTGACAACCGTCTCTGTTGTAGCGCTACCAATATGAAGCCCCGCTTAAGACGGGTTCAGGCTAGGAATCGCCTTTGTGCCCAGCCAGTTCCGCGTCGAGCAAGCTTGCGATTCTTTTTTCCCCGGGGAAGCCTTCTTCGATCCATTTGGCCTCAACAGCGCGCAATATTCTTGCGACATCCGGGCCGGCGGCTACGCCGCGCGCGACGATCTGCCCTCCCTTCAGGGGGAGGCGAGGGACCTCCCAATCGCGCAAGGGAGAGGTGTCCCCGCCTTGCAGCAGCACCCGATCGATGGCGCAGGCCAGGTCCTCGAGATAGGCCAGCGCACGCGCGTGTGAGAGGTCGCTTTCCTGCCGGTCGGCGTCGCAGACGAGATGTGCCCGCTGCGCTCGCGAAAGCCGCAAGCGCGCTGCCACCGTCTCCGCAATTTCCGCAATTGGCGGCAGCAAGGCGGCAAGTCGGCGGATCGGATCGGGCGCAATTCCCTGATCCTGTTCTGCAGCGATGAGGCGCTCAAGCGCGTCGATGTGCGGCTTGCAGGTTTCCGGCAGGATCACGCCGAGTACCCCGCGAGCGAACATGCGGGCGACGGTCGGGTGAGGGTTAGGTAGAGCGAGGATGGCGAGCAGTTCCATCGCGATCCGTTCGCGGCTCAATCCTTTCAGTGTCGGGGCCAGATCGGCGCAGGCTTCCTCCGCCTCCTGGTCCAGCTCGGCGCCGAAGCGCGCCTGGAAGCGAAAATAGCGCAGGATGCGCAGATGATCTTCCGCGATCCTCGCGCGCGCATCGCCGATAAAGCGTACGCGCCGCGCGGCAAGGTCATCAAGCCCGCCGAAATAGTCGGAAATCTCCAGTGTTTCGGGATGGGCATAGAGCGCATTGATGGTGAAATCGCGCCGCGCGGCGTCTTCCTCCCACGCCTGGGCAAAGGCGACGGTGGCGCGGCGGCCATCGGTCGAGACGTCACGACGCAAGGTGGTGATTTCGACCGGCCCGTCGCGCAGAACTGCCGTCACGGTGCCATGATCGATCCCGGTTGGGACGGTGCGGATGCCCGCGTCCTTGCACATTTGCATGACGACATCCGGAAGGTGGACAGTGGCGCAATCGACGTCGGCGACAGGCGTATGCAGCAGCGTGTCGCGGATCGCACCGCCGACCCAGCGAATGTTCTCCGCTCCAAGCGCAGCGATCAGCGCGCGCAGTCCCTCTCGCTCGGTCCACTCCGCTGCCTTCAGATCAGCGCTCATCGAACAACCCCTCATGTCCGATCCGGCGCGACAGATTGGCGATAATCGCTGCAGTGACGCCCCAGATACGAAAGCCCTTGTAGTGCATTTCGAGGTATTGGCGCATCTCCCCCTTCCAAAAGACCTCCTGTTCGGTCCAGTTCTCGCGCTGGAGCAGGAGCGAGAGCGGTGCTTCGAACCAGTCTTCGACTTCATGCGGATTGGGGGTCAGATCGAGATCGGGCGGGATAACGGCAAGCACGGGCGTTACGTCGAAGCCTGTGCCTGTCCGATAACGATCGGTGGTGCCAATCACGCGCACATGTTCTCGGTGCAGTGCGAGCTCCTCTTCCGCCTCGCGCAAGGCCGCCTGGACTGCGTTCTCACCCGGATCGATCTTGCCTCCGGGGAAAGCGACCTGGCCAGGATGGTTGCGCATATCTTGCGGGCGCTGCGTCAGGATCACGCCGGGGCCGTCGAAATCCGGCCTATCGCTTCGCTGCTTGAGGCCGAAAGGACGCGCGGTCACCGCGATCAGCACGGCCGCATCGGCGGTCCGCTCTGCATGAGCGAAGCGCGCATCGCTGAGCAGATCGGGGATGTCTTCGCGATGCCCCTGCTCCAGAAGGGCCGCAAGCTGGTCATAAAGCGCATTCATGCGGGCAGCAGCGAATAACGCTCCCCCTGGCTTTCGACCGTCCAGTCGTCGCTTTCCGCTAGCGCGATCTCTGCAAGCTGCTGGTAAGTGCTGCGGTTGAGCCGCGCTTCGCAGCCGCGCCGGACATGGAGATAGATCGCGGGAGTTTCCGCATCGCCGCGTGCGATGAGCGCATGGTCCGGCCCGGCGATCACCAGTTCATCAGTACTGAGGCGGAAGGCCAGCCCATCATCCTTGCGTGCCACATCGGTGGCGATGAAGCCCGCATCTTCCACTTCGATCGTCAACTTCTCGAACGGTGTCACGAGCCAATGTTGACCGGACTCGTCGCGCGTCAGCAGACCGGAAAAGGCGCGGACCATTGCCTCGCGGCGGATCGGCGATCCTTCATGGAACCATGTGCCGTCGGCAGCGATCCGCATCATGCTGTCGCCCTGCTTCTCGGGTGCCCATCCTTCCACGGGGGGCAGCTTGCGCGCGGCAACCTGCTCGGCGATCTCGGCCAATGTCAATTCGGCCAGATGGGGTGGGGGCTCATAGGGCATCTGGAAATGGCGATGCCAGATGAGGTCTAATGACTCAATCCTCCCCGTCGCGGGGAGGGGGACTACCGCAAGTGGTGGAGGGGTGCAATCGGCGATCGAGCTTGCCAAGGGTGCACCTCCACCCCGAGCCGCTACGCGTCTCGCGGTTCCTCTCCCCCTGTGGGGGAGGAATGCCAAGGCCCCAACATCCCTTCGGCAGGAAGGATGGCGGGATTGGCACAGCGGGCGAGCAGGCGCGCAGGATCGTTGGGGCCCGGGCAATGCCAGCCGCCGGTGTGTTCTGCCCTGAAGCCGAAGAACCGGCCGTAATATTCGGGATCGCCGATCATCACCTGCGGCAAAGATGGCGCGTCTTGCGGGCCGTTGTCCACCGCATCGAGCGCCGCGACCATCAGCGCCTTGCCATAGCCCCGGCTCTGGTGCTCTGGCAGGACCGCGACCGGGCCAACCATCAGCATCGGATGCGGTCGCCCGTCGGGATCGGTCAGTGCCACCGGCCAGACCTGGATCGTCCCGACAAGCATGTCCTCATCGTCGAGAGCAGCGAAGCTCAGAGCTTCGAGCCATTGGGTTCCTTCGCGGATGCGGTAAGCGGTGCGGGCATGGCGATCCGGCCCGAAAGCACGGTCGAGCAATTGCTCAATCAGCTCGGGACTCACATTCGCAAGAGGGATCAGACTCGCCATGGGGCCGCGCGATTAGGCCTGTTGCGCAATGCTGTCGATGAAATTGCGCTTGGGGCGCGACGATTAAGGCTTTGGCGTGAGCCTCAGCAGGTGCGCGCCTTTGCCGTCCTCCAGCAGCCACAGCGCACCGTCCGGGCCTTCGACCACTTCGCGGATGCGGCTGTCGAAGCCATAACGGGCCGCTTCGCGCGCGCTTTCGCCTTCGATTTCGACCCGTACGAGCGATTGAACCGAGAGCCCCGGAATCAGTGCATCGCCGCGCCAGCCGGGGAACAACCCGCCGCGATAGAAATGCAGGTCTCCTGGCGCGATGACCGGATTCCAGCTGATCGCAGGCGCGGCGAGGTCGGGGCGGGTCTCATGATCGGGAATCCCGCTTCCATTATAGTGGACGCCGTTCGACACGACCGGCCAGCCGTAATTCGCGCCGGGGTCCACCAGGTTGAGCTCATCGCCGCCGCGCGGGCCATGCTCGAGATTCCACAAGCGCCCCTCTGCATCCCAATCGAGCCCCAGCACATTGCGGTGGCCGAAGGACCAGATCTCGTCGCTCGGCGATCCGCGCTCAGCGAAGGGGTTGCCCGCGGCGGGCGTCCCGTCGAGATTGAGCCGCACGATCGTGCCCAACGTGTTTGAAGTGTCCTGCGCAGGCGTCAGTTTCTGCCGATCTCCGCTTGAGACGAACAGATAGCGCTCATCGGGTGAAAGCAGCAGACGATGCGAGTAGTGGCCGCGCCCTGTTACCTTGGGCCGCTGGCGCCAGATCACTGTAAGTCCTTCCACCGCGCAATCCCTGCTCGCGGTGCAGACGAGCTGGCCCTTGCCCACCGCTGCGCCGCGCGCATCGCCTTCGCCCGCTTCGGCCCAGCTCAGATAGATCGTGCGCGAGCCAATCGTGTCTGAAGCTTCGCTCTGCAGGAAAGCGACATCGCCCAGGCCGCCCTGTCCGCCGTAATCGACCTTCGGAGCGCCCGAAATCGCGAAGCTCTCGCCGCTGGTCGTGTCATAGCCGCGGATCGTGCCTGCCTTCTCGGTCACGACCAGCACATCGGTGCCGGGTAGGAAATCCGCCGCCCAGGGCTCGTCGAACGTCGCCTGTTCCTCGATTGTGAACGCTTCGCTTGCATCGACACGTTCACTTGCAGGAGTGTCCACACCCACCGTGGCTCCGCAGCTTGCGGTCAGCAGCAGCACGAGGAATATGGGGGGCGACATTTTTGCAAGCGTGGTCATGCAATCAGGAACTCCTCAAATCGAATTTGGTGCCGCACCATTGGTCGTGGGCGTGGACGAAGCGGGACGTGGCCCGCTCGCCGGCCCGGTTGTCGCGGCAGCCGTGGTTCTTGGCCCATCCTGCCCCAAAGGGCTCGACGATTCCAAGCGTCTTTCTTCCAAACGCCGCGCTACACTCGATGAAGGTATCCGCGCGAGTTGCGCCTGGGCCGTGGCGGTGATCGAGCCTCCCGAAATCGACCGGATCAATATCTTCGCAGCAACCATGCAAGCGATGACCGAAGCGGTTGGCAGGCTGGTTCGACTGCTGCCTGGTTCGCCGCAATCCGTGTTGATCGACGGCAATATGACGCCGCATGGGCGCTGCGACGGCTGGTGCTGGCCGGCACGGGCGATAGTGGGCGGGGACGGGATCGAGCCTGCCATCTCCGCCGCATCGATCATTGCCAAGGAATGGCGCGACAGGCTGATGGTTGAAGCTGCCGCGACTCATCCGCATTACGGCTGGGAACGCAACAAGGGCTATGGAACCGCCGAGCACATGGAGGCGTTGCGTTTACATGGACCCACACCGCTCCACCGCCGCAGTTTCGCGCCTGTCGCGCAATTGTCTCTTCTTTAGCCGAGATTATCGCTTACATCCTGCTTCATGATCGAAGCGATTCTGTTCAGCCTTGCGGGGCTAGCCGGGCTGGCAGTGGGCGGTGAACTGCTGGTGCGCGGTTCTGTCGGCATAGCCCGGCATCTGGGTATCTCCCACCTCATCACCGGGCTGGTGATCGTCGGCGCCGCGACTTCCATGCCTGAAATGGTCGCTAGCGTGGAAGCCGCGCTGATGGGCTCGCCCGAACTTGCCTGGGGCAATATCGTCGGATCCAACCTCGCCAACACTCTTCTCATCCTCGGCGTTTGCGCGCTCGTAATGCCTATCGCGCTTACCGGCACCGGCAAGCGTGATGGCGTCATCGCATTGTTGGCGACGCTGGTGCTGTGGGCGGTGACGGCGCTGCAGATCGGATCGATGTGGCTCGGCGTGGTGCTGCTCGCTCTGCTGGTGGCCTATATCTACTGGCGCTACAATCACCCGCGACCGACCGACGAGGAGGTGGATGACGAACCCGCTCCGGCCATCGGGCTGGCGGGGCTGTTCTTTGTCTCCGGGCTAGTGCTGCTGGTACTCGGCGGCAATCTTCTGGTCGGTGCAGCGATCGACCTCGCCGAACTGATCGGCGTGAGCGAGACGGTGATCGGTCTGACGGTGGTCGCCGTCGGTACGTCCTTGCCCGAGCTTGCAGCTTCGATCGCTGCAGCCGTGCGCGGCAAGCCGGGGCTGGCGCTGGGCAATGTGATTGGATCGAATATCTACAACATCCTGCTGATCGGTGGTGTGACGATGAGCGTTGCGCCGCATCCGGTACCCGCCAGCCTGCTTACCTATCAGCTGGTGCTGTTGGCGGTTTCGGCATTCGCGCTACTCGTCATGCTGGCGACGGCGAAGCAGATCGGCCGCGTCGCGGGCGCGGCGCTGGTGATGATTTTTGCCGTCAACACCGCCATGTCGCTGGCGGGTTGATCGATCGCGCCAATTAGCCAGCGGCGAATGCCTTGGCCTTCAATTCCTTGATATAGTTCCGACCGAAAGCCTCGGCCGCTTCCGGATCGGCGGGAATGCCTTCGGTCTGGTCGGATGCATCGAGCAATTCGTCGCGGCTGTTCACACGGGGCAGTGGCTCGGCGGGCACAGCCACGCCCAGGAATGCGCAGAGCGGTTCCCAACCCTCCTTGGGGTTGTAAACCAGCAGGCGTTCCGGCGGCAGGCTGTCGATCACTTCCTGGTTCCGCCGGGCGAACCAATCGGTCATGAAGGCGCGGTCATTCACGCGGTCTCCGAATGGCGCGAAGAC